>JAJFFE010000054.1 GCA_021776775.1 Planctomycetota bacterium
CAAGTACCGTCACAGCCGCATACATCGTATGCCGGAGTTCCTTCCCAACCGGCGTCCGAGCTTTGGAGACCTCCTGGTGCTGCACCGCCGGCCAGGGCTATCGAGTTCCAATTCCGGTGGGTGCAGACCCCGCGCTGCCGCCGGCGTGGCCCCCTGGATCTGACGCTGGACTCCGGCGTGGGGTGCACGTCCAACCCATGGCCGCCGTGGTCCCGGCCGGTGCGCCGTCCCCGACACCCGGAGCCATGCCGGTGGCCGGGCGCCGCTCGAAATGGGCGCAGGGTGCTCGTCAGCCCTGGACCCCGGCGGAACATGTGAACGTGTTCGAGACTGGAATTGGTCGGTATTGGGGGGAGTGGCCGGGGTACGACCTCCTGATGTTGCTGTCCGAGATCCAGGTAGCGCGGGCACGAAGACAGATATCTGAGGGCTCTGCCCCCAGACCCCCGGGGTTTGTCGCATTTCGGGCATCCGGATGAGACCGGGCTGTCCGACTGTGCGCGGTCTGCCGGGTTGCAGTATGGTTGGGCTGCCCGCTCGGAGGACAGGGCTCTGCTGAGGAGCAACCCGAGCGTCGCAGTGGGTGGCCATACGGATGAGACCGGGCCTTCGGGTCCGGCTTCATTTCGTCTTTGCACCCTGGTGCCGGTGCGCATCCGTAGATCCCGGTGTGGTCCCGGCCCCGGCCTCCCGGGCCCGGGCCATCTTCGCGACGGGATGACGGTCACGGCCGGCACCTGCGGTGTGCCCGGCACCTGCGGTGTGCCCGGCCGGCACCCGGGGTGTTCCCGACACCTGCGGTGTGGTGTATTTCTTTTCTTTTATGCCGTACGCAACTTGACAGCCCGCGGGAGGAAGTCACAGCGCTGCAACGCAGTCGTCCGGTTTCGGCGCGTCTGACCGGCCCGGCAGGCGTGTCCGCGCTCGCGCGGACTCATTCCGGGCGCGAAGCCGTTTGGGGGCCGAAACGACGTGCAGCTGTCTGAATAAGAGCCGTGAAATCGGGGGGTTATAATGTCCGCATGCAGAACGAACAACTCCACGCCCGTCTCGTCTCCATCACTACCGGCCTCGCCGAAGCCCGCCTCGAGGGCTGCCTCCTTCTGGTCCGGGCCAAACAGACCCGCCTGTGTCGTCAGCACGGCTGCGCCACGCTGTTCGAGTACGCCGAGCACGAACTGGGCCTGGCCCCACGTGAGGCGCGGGAGTGGCTGCGGGTCGGTCGCGCGGTGACCGTGATGCCCCGCATCGGGCAGGCCATGGCCGCCTCGGAGCTCAGCTGGTCCAAAGCGCGCGAGCTCATCCGGGTCGCCGTGCCGCAGACCGCGCACGCGTGGGTGGACGCAGCCATCGGCTCCACTTGCCGACAGCTCGAGCACCTGGTGTCCCGCTGCTCCAGAGGCGACGAGCCGCCGGAGCCTCCGCAGCCGGGGGATGACCCCGACCCCGCTCCGGAATGGGAATTCATCCGCTCGCGGCCGGCGTCCACGGACGCCACCCTGGTCCGAGCCGCCATGGCGTTTTTACGCGCAAAGCTCGGCGGCGAGGCCGAGACCGCTGAGCTGCTGGTAGCCATGGCCCGAATCGTCATGAAGAGCGCCGAGACGGATGACACCCAACCCGTCAGCGCGGAGCGCTACAGGGTGGTCATCATGGAGTGCCCCGACTGCAAAAAACACACCCACGTGGGGCTGTCTCAAAACTCGAGAAGAACGGCGGGCCGACACGGCGGAGGTGCCGGCGAACGTAGCCGCCGAAGCGCGCTGTGACTGCGAAGTCGTGGACATGACCGACGATGGCGACCGCGGCGCGTTGAACCACACCGTCACGGACAAAGTACGCCGCGAAGTGCTCGCAAGAGACCGACACAGGTGCCGGGCGGTGGACTGCACCAACACGCTCTGGATCGATATGCACCATATCCGGCACCGCGAAAACGGAGGTGGCCACCAGCCGTCCAACCTCATCTGCAGCTGCCCGACCCACCACGCGGCCCTGCACCGCGGCGAGCTGGTAGTCGAAGACGGGTGGCTGGTCCGGCCGGGTGCCGGTCGCCTCAGGCGCGATCCGGGACGAGCGCCCCGTCCCTGCCCGCGGTGAGAACCGACAGCAGGGTGCAGCTGTTGCCGAACACTGCCCATCCGGCCTGGCGGCGTTTGTTGGCGACTCCGAGCTTCGACGTGGGCTCATTTTTGAGCAGATTGATCGCGAAATGGCGCAGGGTCGCGAGGTTCTGAGCGCAGTCATCTCGACAATTCGGCCCGCCCGACGACGCGCCTGGTCTTCGTTGAATGCCATGTCCAGCACCCAGTGCAGGCTGTTCTCGATGCCCCAATGGCCTCTCACTTGCCCGGCGATGGTCTCGACGGATGCCCGGGCGTCGCTGCCGATGAAGTACCGCCGTTCGGTGGACGTCTTGTGTGTGGACAGGTCCGTGCGTCTGGTGGTTGCCATGGCAATGAACTCGAGCCCCATCTGTGGTCGGAGCAGTCGTCAGCCACGAAAGGTCCCGGCACAAATGAAGCTCCCGCTCTTCCACCCGGCCGTGCCCGGCGTCCGTGTGCTGCCAGTGCTCGACGGCGAACGCTTTGGGCTGGTCGAGGGGACGCTGTTCCTCGTACGTGGCGTCATCGAAGGAGGTGGCCATTTCTCCTCGAAGGGTCAGCAAGGTCTCGTCGAAGCGTCGGCTGGTTGTCTTTGACCGCCACCAGATACGCACCGCCACCATCCACAATCGCCGCAGCAATGGCCTTCTGGCAGCCCATGGCGTCGATGGTCACGGTGGCTCCATCGAGGTCGAGGAGGTCCAGAAGCTCCGGGATGGCCGTGATCTCGTTCGACTTCTTGTCCGTTGCCACCTGTCCGAGCACCAGGCCGGCCTCGACCAGCCAGGCGCTGACCATGTGCAGCGGCGGCTGGTCTGTAGCACGGTCGAAGGTCCGGCGGTTGGTCTTGCCGTCCACCGCGATCTGCCCGCCTCCCTCACTTCGACGCGTGTCCAGCAGTTGGACCCAGCTCCGAAACACCGTCCCCAGCCGATCGGGGTCCAGAGCACCGAACACCGAGAGGAAGACGTCCTGCGTCGGCGCACCGTGCGGCAGCTCCAGGAACCGATCGAGCCAGTCCTCGTTCGCCTCGCCCCACGCCTGCATGGCCTCGGCATCGTCCGCTCCGCACACCAGCGCCATCAGCGCTACAACGACCGCTCAGTTCATCATCCTGCCGGCGTAGCGGGTAGCGGACTCCCTGCCGACGGCGCGGATCGGGCAGATCCCGCAGGCAGTTCTCGAAGTGCGCCAGGGCAACCGCCTCCTGCTCCTCTCGCCATTTGGTTGCCTTCGTCTTTTTCTTCGCCATCCGAACGACCTCCAGGTTGCTCCGGACGGCACGCCCGGCACCTACGGTCGATCACGGATTCAGGGCGATATCCAGAAAATGCAGAACTCGATGGCCCTGCTGACAGCCCTGTCTGACAGCGCACCTACGCACTTTCTCTGGTAGCCTCGGCGGATGGAGTCCTATCCGCGCACGATTCCGGGGCTGTACCA
>JAJFFE010000055.1 GCA_021776775.1 Planctomycetota bacterium
TTCGCACCGACATGATCCAGATACAGATTATCTGGGCGGTACAGCTCCCCTTGTGGTGACAGTCGTCCGAGCATTTGGCCTCCTGAGAGGCGGGCATCTACTCTACGTAACTCACACGCCCAGAGTTGGACTTTTCGGCCGCACCTCTAGTTCTTGGCGCAAGCGTGGGCGATTGCCTCCAAGATTGACCGCGCGCCGTTGCTGTTGTCGAACGACTCGGGTCGCAGCCCGTAGTCGACGATGAGCTGCTTTGCCCACGCGCAGTTGCGGAACTCGTCGTCCTCGGCCAGCGCCAGTGCCTCCGCGAGGTTCAGCACGGAGGTGTTGCTGGGCAAACGGCGCTTCGCGCACGCGTCGCGGAGGTACGCCAATGCGTCGCGCGCCGACTCAGGGTCCCCCGTCGTGGAAGCGGTTGCGAACAGCCCAATGTGGATGTCATCGCCGGTGTTGGGCCCCAACGAAGTGGGGTTCCAAACCGTGCTCGGGGACGACCACGGCCGCGTCTCCGCCTCCGACGCGCGGTTCCACACTTCGCGCGATCGACGAAAATAGTCGGCGGCCTTTTCGATCTCTCCGCGATCGATCCACGCGTGCTCGGCTAGTAGCGTCAACGTGGCGAGGTGGTCCGCGTTGAGCTTGAGCACTTCGGCCAGCCGCCTGTACGAACGGTCACGAGTACTCGTGGCCAGAGGGGACTGCGTCGCTTGGAACTGCTCGTGAGCGAGTTGGATTTGCGCTCGAATCTCGACGAAGAGCTGTTCGGCGCGAAGCAGGGGGAGCCGCTTCGCCGACCACGATTCGCTGCACCCTTCGAGAAACGTCGCTGCTTCATCGAAGTTTCGGCCACCCCATGTGAGCAGACGGTAGGCGCGATCCAGGAACGGATCGTTCTCCAACGCTCGTCGGGCACACTGCTCGACCTCGTCGAGCCCGCTCCGCGTGATGACGAGTTCGCGAGCCCGTAGCACAGCGAGATTCAACCAGGAAACCCCATCGGTCGGATGCAAGTCGACGGCGTTACGCAATGCAGCTTCGGCATCATCGAATTGGCCGTTTCGCGTCAGAAGACGCCCGCGGTGAGCGGAGTACCGAAGCGAATGCCGAACCTCTTCCGTCTCTTGTTCGAGTGCCGTGATCTTTGTCAGGGCGTCGTCGAAGCGCCCTTCCAATTCGGCGATCTCCGCCTCGACGACGGCGCTCAGTGGATTGCTCGGTGTGAGAATCCGCTGGTAGCTGGTCAACGCCGAAACGGCGGCGGGGAAGTCCGAACGGCGCACTCGGATGCGATAGAGCAGCATCCACGCCGCGGGTTCGCTCGCGTTCAAGCGTACCGCGTCCTCGAGATAGTCCTCGGCTCGGATGTAGTCCGACTCGGCAAGCGCCGCGAGCGCCAAGTCGACATTGCCGATGGAGGTGCGCCGCAACTCCGAATCCTTGGGATCGAAACCGAGAGCCTTCGCACGCGCCAACTCGTCTTTCGGTTGCACCTGAAAACCGAGTTGAGCGAGAACAGCAGCACGACGCAGGTAGCCGGTCGGGGAGTCGGGCTGTAGTTCGATCGCGGCCGTGATCGCTTCAAGAGCATCGGTGTTCTGCCCCCTGGCTGCGAACAGCTCCGCTTGGTCGAAGCGAGATCGCACGCGCTCGGTGACCAACTCCGACCGCGAAGAATCGAGCGCCTTCCAAACCACGCCCAAGACGACCGCAAGGGCGACCACTGCTGAGGCCGCTATCGCAAATCGATTTCGCCTTACCGAGCGAACGCGACGTCGACGGTGAACTCCCGATACTTTTGGTTTCCGGTGGGCAAGAACCCGCTTCAGGTCTTCCTCGAGAACGTAGGCCGAGGAGTATCGATCCTTCGGGTGTTTCTCGATCGACTTGAGAACGACATCCTCGAGCCCCGGCGGAACTCCATCGAGCATCCTGGATAACCGCGGCGGCTCGTGGGTGAGCACCTGCTCACGTAGCTCCTCGAACGTGGTCGCCATGTAGGGCACGCGACCCGTCACATTCTCGAAGATGGTCACGCCGAGCGAGTAGATATCACTCCGCGCATCGACCAACTTGATATTGCCGGTGATCTGTTCCGGAGACATGTAGGCCGGACTCCCCAGCACGGCTCCCGTCGGTGTGTCGAATGACGCCGAGTCGACGGGAACCTTCGTCAAACCAAAGTCCGCGAGGAATCCACGCCCGCTGCGATCAACCAGGATGTTCGACGGCTTCACGTCGCGATGCACGAAACCGTTCTCATGGGCGAAACCCAGCGCGTCCGCGATCTCGGACAGCACGTTCAAGTTCTCGAGGGACTGCTCCGAAACTCGAGTGGTCGAAGGAGGCTCCATCGGGTCCCACGTTCGGGTGGTCGAGCCGATCTTCTTTGGAGACGCGCCAAAGGACGACTGAATCCAGTGGGACAGCGTGTGCCCATCGATGTAGTCCATGACGAGATAGTGAAGGCCCTCGTGCTCCGCGAGTTCGTGGACCCTCACGATGTTTGGATGGTGGAGCGCTTGTCCGGCTTTGCCTTCTCGCGCGAGGCGGACGAGGTCCTGTCGACGAATAGTCGGGTGATTCTTGAGAATCTTTACGGCGACCGACTCGCCATCTCTTTCTGCTTCGTAGACAACGCCAAAGCCTCCGTGGGCTATTTTGCGGATCATTCGATAGCCGGGTAGCTGCGGAAGGACTTGCAAGGTTGTCGTCTCCACCGTCTGCCTTGAGATAGCGCCGAGACTACCGTTCTCGGGGCGACCGAGCTACTCTTCGAGTTTGGAATACGACACGGCGCAACGCGCTCTGACTGCAATTGTCATTGAGGCCCGTGTCGTGCAATGCGATCATTGCCGTTGATCTATTAGGATATGGGGAAACATGAGAACTTGCTCGCTCTTCTTTTGCGTTGTCGTTCTCTCTGTGTCGTGTGCAAGGCAAGAGACTCGACGGCCGAAGCCACTCGCAGGGCCATGGGCTGAGCCCACGACTAGCGATGTATTCCTGCTGACCACCGAGCGCGGCGAAGTAACCATTCAGATCCGACCCAAGCGCATCGGTGTCATGGTTCAGTCTCCCGGCGTCGTGCTGCAGTTCAACGATCAGGTCGCGCGCAGTTCGGCCTACGCGGGGCCAATACAGATCTACGATGCGGCGACCGAGGAGGCCGGTATCACTCAGTATCGAGAGTGGTCGGAACTCGGTCGCCTCGTTGGGAGTGAGATTCGCAAACTCGGAATCGTATGTCATGCCGACGACAACATTCCCTATCTTTTGACGAGCGACTTCGTGATCAGAACGAGGGGCGGTATCCGCTGGGACGACGTGCCCGAGGTTCGCGGTGTCGGCGACATTCGACACCTCGCCACCAATCCGTTCACCCCGACGGAACACTTGGTTCGCACGAGTCTTCCCCCCCACGACGTGATCCCGGTCATTCAGACGTTTCGCCGCCTCGCGGAGGTCACTGACGCGTATCCGAACCTCGTAATCCTGAGTGAGGCCGACGGTTTCCCGGTTGACGACCCGGTCCTGAAGGACCAATGGCACCACCACAATGCGGCCGACGCCGGCGTCGGCACGCTCGAGGCGTGGGACAAGTTTGGGCGGGGCGTGCCTTCCACGATCGTCGCAACGATCGACAGCGCCCCCGATCCATCGCACAGCGATCTCGTCAACCGACTTTGGTCGAACCCTTCGAATGTCAACGAGCATGGTTATCGGTTTAGCGGTTGCGATTGTGCTTCGGACGATCCGTGCGAGGAGACGATCGACGGCGCGCCGTGTGGAGACATCGACTACGGCGTTGCGACGGACCACGCTCTGGCCGTGTCATTGTTGGCGGTGAGTGAGTATGACAACGGCATCGGCGGAGCTGGCGCTTGCCCGGATTGCTCGATCATGTTGATTCAGCGCGGGGTGACGACCTTCGCGACCCGTCTCGCCTATCAATACGTGAAGAAGCACAACGTCGCGGTCGCGTGCAACAGCTATACGATTCCCGGCGGCAAGCTCGCCCAAGTCGTCTTCATGTTCGACGCGGTCTTCGATGCCGCCACCAACGGGAGAGACGGGCACGGCGCTGTCGTCCTGTTTTCGATGGGGAACTTCGGGCTAGAGGCGTGTGCTCCGCTGGGCGATCCGGTGCAACCCCCACCCATCTATCCAAACGCGGCGGGCCACGACTTCATCATGGGAATCGGTGCGTCGACCCAAACGAATCAACGTGCCGACTACAGCAACTGGGGCGCGTGTCTCGACGTGTTGGCGCCGGGCACCGACATCGTCTATTCGGAGTCCGGGTTAGGCGATCCATTGAAGAAGTCTGGCACATCGATGGCAGTCCCGATCGTAGGCGGGATCGCAGGACTCGTCATCGGTCTTGCTCCCGATTTGTCGAGTGTGGAGGTTCAGCGTTTACTGCAAGACACGGCGGATCGAATCGAGCCCTCCGCCGCCAAGTACGATCTAGAGACCGGGTACAGCCAAACGCAGACTCACGGCCACGGTCGCGTCAACGCCTACGAATCCTCCCAAGTCGTAGCCACCGCCGCGGTCGGCGGACGAGGTGGGGTCGATCTCTTCATTCGCGACAACGAACTCGACTGGGGTAACACCGAGCAACCGAGCAACAGGAGGTTCGATCCACTGGAACCGTTCATTCCCCATTGGGAGAGCCCCGACATCAAGATCGACTCCCCGACGGACGGGTGGCAGCCGATTCCCAAGGACTCGGCCGAGTTCGCCGCTCTCGAGGATGAGGACCCCGTCGCTGACCAAGAGAACCGAGTCTATGTTCGCGTTCGCAATCGCGGCCCAAAGGCAGCGACCCAAGTCACGGTGAACTTGTACTGGGCGTTTGCCGGGGCATTGCTCCCCCAACTCCCGGGCGCGTTCTGGCCTCAGTTTCCTACCGGTACTCCCAACACGTCGCCGTGGAAACACGTCGGCACGGGAAGTCTGCCGAGTGTTCCCTACTGCGGAGCCTCGATTGCAGGGCAGCCCGACGACCCGGCCGCGATCGTACAGTTCACGTTGCTCGCTCCACCGATCGACGTGACCCAGCCCAACCCCAGTCACTACTGCATGCTGGCCATGGTCGACTCCCCCGACGACCCAATACACGCCGGCTCCAAAGCGTCGATCATTCCCGACTTCATCACGCCGCGAGACAACAACGTGGCTCAACGCAACCTGGCGTTGTCGTCGTCACTCTCCATCAGCGTGGTCCTAAATCCGTTTTCGTCAACGATCACGAGCAAGTTCAGGATCGATCCCAGCGGTCTGGCGCAGAGAGTGGTCGGTCTTCCGTTGCACGAAGAACTCGAGTTCGCGCCATTTGAGCGCCGGAAAGTGCAGATCCACCTGGCTCGGCCGCGGGATAGCCGCCCGATTCGCTTCATTCAGGAGACGCGGATTCGTGGCGTTCGGGTTTGGGGAGGAATCACCCTACGGTGATCAGTTCTCGGGCAGCGCTGGCTGTCGGTTGCGCATCGCTTCGTCGCGGTCGCGGCGTGGCTGTTCTTGAACTCGTCGAAGTCGCTCTTTTCTTTCCCAATCGCAAGAGTCGGGTTCTCACTGGTGACATCTAATCGTCCATTCGCGATGTCTCTTGGCCCGGTTAGTATCGTCTCGCGGCGACCGCTGGACGAACGGCTGGTCATTGAGAAATCTTGAGATTCGGGTCCCTGCCTTGGTCCGCTTTCTGCTATCGCCGAGAACAGGGGGAAGATCATGGCACTGGGCTCCAAGAGCATCGCGCTGGCAATCATCCTTGGTGTACCCATCGGTATCGGCGCCTACACGGTTCACTACGCGGGCGGAACGTCGTACTTGAGTACCGATCCGCAGGCGTGTGCCAATTGCCACATCATGTCGAGCCAACTCGAGTCGTGGCAGAAGGCTAGTCATCACACCACCGCGACCTGCGTGGATTGCCACATCCCAGAGGGGTTCGTCGGCAAGTACGTGGCGAAGGCGGTGAACGGGTACAACCACTCCAAGGCTTTCACGTTCCAGGATTTCCACGAACCGATCATGATCAACGAGTGGAACAGCCAGATCTTGCAAGAGAACTGCGAACGGTGTCACGGCGATCTCTTGCATCCGTCAATGACCAACGGGACTGATCCGAACAATGTTATTGAGTGCGTGCACTGTCATAGATCCGTGGGGCAC
This sequence comes from Planctomycetota bacterium, assembly GCA_021776775.1. Lineage (GTDB taxonomy): Bacteria > Planctomycetota > UBA8108 > UBA1146 > JAJFFE01 > JAJFFE01. The sequence continues at coordinate 6,175 of JAJFFE010000055.1, forward strand.
GGCGAGTGGTTGGGTCTCGGGGGACCTGACCGCGGCGACGCCGGCGAGAGGGAAAATTGATGAGTGAGCAAAAACCGAAGCGGCAGTGGGTGCGATTTGGCGGTGTACTGCTGATTTCCATCGTGGTCACCGCGTTGGTGACCGCACTTCTCGTCAACATCATGCAGCGCAAGGACGAGGCGGCGACCCGCTTCGTGCGAACGGTCGAAGTCACTGAAGATACGACCGACCCTGCAGTGTGGGGAGTGAACTGGCCTCGACAATATGATTCGTACCAACGAACCGCGATTGCCACGCGAACTCGATTCGGCGGTCACGGCGGAAGCGAAGCGTTGCCCGAAGAGAAGATCGAACGCGACCCGTGGCTAAAGCGAATGTTCCTGGGCTACGCGTTCTCTATCGACTATCGCGATCGGCGCGGTCACGCCTACATGCTCGCGGATCAGGAAATCACCGCCCGGCAGTCCAAGCCTCAGTCTGGATCCTGCCTACACTGCCACGGTTCAGTCATGCCACTGTACCGGGAGCTCGGCGACGGCGACGCCGTCAAGGGTTTCGAAATGACCCACAAGATGACCTACAAAGAAACTAACGCCAAGCTTCACGACATGGGCCATGGGCACGCCGTCTCGTGTGTCGATTGTCACGACCCCGAGACCATGCGCCTCCGGGTGACCCGCCCCGGTTTCATTCAGGGTATTCAAGCGCTAGCTTCGGGTGATGGCGCGGTCCCGCACATCCCGTCGATCGAGTTGTGGCGTTCGGGTGATCGCAAGACCCCGTACGACCCGAACGTTGACGGCTCGCGAAACGAGATGCGCTCCTTCGTCTGTGGTCAGTGTCATGTCGAGTACTATTGCTCGAGCGACTTCAAGCTGACGTTCCCGTGGGGCAACGGCCTGACGGTCGAAGACACTGAGAAGTTCTGGAACGATACCAAGCTCTCCAACGGCGACCGTTTCTACGACTACAAACACGCGGAGACCGGGGCCGAGATTCTGAAGGCTCAGCACCCGGAGTACGAACTCTGGAGTCAGGGGATACACGCGCGGAGCGGGGTCTCCTGCGCGGATTGCCACATGCCGTACATGCGTGAAGGCGCAACCAAGATTTCGGACCATTGGGTTCGTAGCCCGCTCCTGAACATCAATCGGTCGTGCCAGGTGTGTCACCACTTCCCCGAAGAAGAGCTCAAGGCGCGCGCCGATTCGATCCAGGGCAAGAACCGCGACTTGATGCTTCGCGGAGGTGAGGCGTTGATGGCGCTGCTCGATGCGGTCCTCGCCGCCAAGGCGGAGGGAGCAACCGACGAGCAGCTACGTCCGGCGCTCGAGTTCCAGCGCAAGGCTCAGTGGCGGCTCGACTTCATTGCCGCGGAGAATTCGATGGGCTTCCACGCGCCGCAGGAATCGGCACGAATTCTGGGTGAGGCCGCGCACATGGCGCGCGAAGGACAAATCGCGGCTATCCAGTGGCGTAAGGCGTCGGAGAAGTAGGGCGCCTCTCCTTGAGCGGGAAGATCGTGGTGGGGCGCCGAAGACGAGTGATTCGCGGCGCGCCACGATGCGCTCGGCATCATCACGCCCGGCTCTGGTCACGCTGCCCCTTCCGAGGCCGTACCACTGGGCCTTTCCCGCGCAAAACCGAAACGCGGCCTGGAAGCGGCCCGTCGTCCCCTGGCGTGGTTCATCCAACGTCCCCGGCGCCGGTTTCGGAGTCTCGTCGTGCACAGGTTTCTTCCACAATTCTTAGCTTGCTGGCTCACAGTCAGCGGTGGATCGGTGCTTGTCCCTTTGAGGCCGGTACGGAAACGGCCAGCGGTGGGGGAGACCCCCCGATCAAGTACCCTCGGGAAGGACCTATCATGTTGTCGACTGTACGTCTCCGGACGAACCAAAGAGTGTCGAAGTTCGCGTTCGTCGCGTTCCTATTCTTCTTCGGAGTGACGACGGCGAGCGCGATCTCGCCGGTTGCCAACTTGATGTGCGACGTGAACGGAATGGACGCCGTCGTCAGCTGGACCAACACTGATAGCTACGTTTCGATCTCAGTCGAGCGTAACGGGATGCCGATCGCGGTTCTCCCGGGAACGGCGACGAGCTATGTCGACATGTTCGCGCCGCTCCCGGCGGTCTACACGATCATTCCGACCTGTCCCGGCGTGATGGCGCAGCCGGAGTCGTGCACGGCTGGGAGTTCCTCGATGGGGACCGACGAGTGGTTCACCGGCTACCACCACGTAGCCATCGGCGACGCGTCGGTGACTCGGGAGCTTGGACGCCTCAAGGTCTCGAACCTCGGATCGAGTGGGTGCGACGGCGTGTCGATCGCCCTCGACGATTCCGATCACTGCCGCATCGAACTTCTCGCCCTCGCCCCGACCGTGCTGCCCGAAGGTGGGACTGTGATCTTCGACGGTGTCAGTGAAGGACCGGTGGGCGACGTGTCGACCGGCGAAGTACGGCTGCACGTCAGTGGCGGCGAATTTCAGATCAGTGCTGACTACGCGTCGACCGGGGCGCAGACGTTTACCATGACAGTGATTGGGGAGGGCGGCGAAGTCCTCTACACGCAAGCCGGTATTCCCAACGGAGAAGTGGTGGCGACGACGCCGGGCGCCTGGAACTGGTTCTACAAGGAGTACGACGAAGACGGGAATGTCACGGAGTCTTGCCTGCTCAAGATCGATTCATCTCCGGTTCACCCGACGTTCAGCGCTCCGATCGACGACGCCGTCGGCATTCGCTTTCGAGCCGATCAACCGGCGACGTTGGCGCCGGGCCTCGACCGACTCCGACTTCGCGGCGCCGACGTTCCGGAACTTCGCATTGCTCGAACGACCGCGTACTTCGAAGGGTGGCCGTGCTACGGAACCGGCGAAGCGCACCTCGAGAACCAAGAGTCGAGTAGTGGCAAGCTGAAGGTGTCGAACCTCGGATCGAGCGGCTGCGACGGGTACTCGATCGCGTCGCCCACCGACGACGACTTCCTCTCGGTCGAACTCGACGTCGCGCTCGATCCGAGCGATCCCAGTAACGACGACGGTTGGATCATGTTGGAATCGTTGAGCCAAGGCGTGCGCCGAGGATCCATGTCGGCGACCGAGGTCAACGGCGAGTGGCAATTCACCGCCGACTACACCGACGGTGGTTCACCGACCTACACGCTAGAAGTCCACAACCAAGGGCAGCTCGTCCACAGTGAGTCCGGATTGAGCGGCCCGGCCGCGACCAGTCCCATGAAGGTTCGAATCTTCTACAAGGAGTACGAGAACGGCGAACTCGTCGAGAAGTGTTTCATCTCCTTCGAAGCGGCGCCGGTCACCACCGGTGGTGGAGTGACCGTCATGGGGGACACCATCATGACCCGCCCCGACGTTGCGGTCACCGCGCCCGGTCGCGAGACGCAGATGCGCGCCGCCAACATCGAAGAGCTCTTGATCACTACGATCTCCGGGACGCCCGGCGCCGAAGATTCCATGTTCCGACGCGGCGACTGCAACGCCGACGGCCTCAAAGACATCGGCGACGCAGTCTTCCTGCTCGACGTCCTGTTCGCGTCCGGTGGACCCATGACGTGCGCGGACTCCTGCGACGCCAACGACGACGGTGGCAACGACCTCGGCGACGCGATCACGCTGCTCAACCACCTCTTCGCGGGTGGATCGATTCCCACCCCCGAGGATTGCGGAGCCGACGCGACTGACGACAGCCTCGGCTGCGACGGTTATCCGTGTCCGTAAGCAAATCCGAAGGTTGAGCCCTGAGGGTTGACGTCTCATTCAGGACGCCGTCGGATTTCCGGCGGCGTCCTCTTTTGCGTATCGACATTGGTTCGACGGCTGGCCGGGGACCGAAGAGGTTCGCCAGCCGGCGGCGCGGCGCGTCGTTGCTTGCGGGGCTCGCCGAAGTGAATCGACAAGCGCGACGCCCTCGCTCCCGAGTCCCAGGGTTCCCGGCATTTCCCCTAGTGCCTTCTCAGCGAGGTGTTGAACTCCTCCGGGTTCTTTGATTGGCGGACGTCGATACCATCTCTCGATCCGTGGAGTCTGCAGATTGCATCGCGGGTCTCGGGGTACGGGTCTTTCTCGGCTCTTCGGCCACGGTTCTCGTTGGGTATGCCTTCGTGCGAGGCAGGGGAACCGGTGCCATCTCGGAGCCACATCCGCCAAGTCAGGGAACTTCCATGCGCATGAGTAACGACGTTATCTCCGGGTTTCACTGGATCGTGAGAGCCCTCCCTTGCCTCGCCTTGCTGCTGACACTCGGGGTATTCCACCAGAGTGCGAATGCACAACAGAGCTGTCTGCTCGACACCGCTTCGCAGGGCGGCGGGGTGATCGACGCCGTCGACGGGGTCGGTTTCGACGCCGAACTCGTGATCGAAATCGGACCCGGCAACAGCTTCGTCCGACTGGAAAATCAGCAGATTCGCGTGATTTTTGAACCGTTGATCGGCTTCCGCGAAGAGTTCCCGATTCGCCACTTCGTGATCAAGGACGTCGCACAAGATCAACTCAGCGAAAGCCCCAATGACTACTTCGGCGCTGGGGCGGGGATCGGATCGCTGTCCAACGCCACGGTGCTGCACGACGGCGGCGACAAGAAGACGATCCGCATGGAGTGGAACCAGTGGGACGTGGTCAACCAGGTCGAGGTTCCGGAACGAAAGATCATTCGGGACTACACGATCTATCCGTTCTCACGCCACCTCAAGGTGGACTTCGTCGACATACAATACGCGGTCAACGTCACGGATCTCGGGCGGCCTGGCGGCACGTTCGGTGGCAGTCACGTGGCGCACGGCCACGACGACTGGATCCGCGGTTACGTCACGCACGATCTGCTCCCCGGGCTCTACTACAGTCGTTACGCGCCCGACGGTCTCGGCGATCCGGTCGACGGTGGCTCCCTCAGCTACGGCGGCAACTTCATCATGGGAGTCTACGCCCCGGCCAACGGACGCGGCTACGCCCGCGTGATGCCGGTGGCAGATACCCACATCATCAAGTTGCTGCTCTCCGACACGACGCGACGGGGTATCGAGTACCAGAACTACCCGTTCCTCAACCCGCACCCGTCGTTCACCGGCTATCTCTACGCGGTCACCGGAGGTAGGGACGAGATCCTCGCGACCGGACGGCGGCTCGTCGACGAACCCGAGGTGTCGTGTGGCGACGTCGTCGACGTCGAAGCGCTGGCCTACTCGGGCTGGGTGTTCTCGCACTGGACCGGGGATCTGACCGGTGTCTCGAACCCCGAGTTGATCACACTCGATGAGGACCACGCGGTGACCGGCCACTTCACGATGGCCCCGTCGGTCTACGGTGAAGACTTCGACTCTTACGTTGCCGGCGACGATCCTGCCGGTTGGGCCGATACCGCTTCCGGCGGTAGCTTGGCTAGCGGCGACGCCTTCAAGGTCGCCGTGTCCGGCGGTGACGCGCATCTCTCGACGACCTCGACCGCGACCAACATTCATTCGCAGCTCGTCGGTGTCGAACTCGGCAGCGAAGGATACGAGTACACCGGATCGATGCGGATGTCCCACCCAGCCGGAGGAGTGGGCGTCACGGTGCTGAACCAATACCCGAGTTCGCTGAACTACTACCGTTTGCGCCGCTACGGCTCGACGGCTTTTCATCTGACCGCAGCCGGTAGCAGTTTTACCAGCGGTGATACCGACACTGGCCTCGTTCCGCTGGCTAACGTGTGGTACCGGTTCCGAATCCGAGTCGAAATGACGCCGAGTCAGACCGAGATTCGCGCCATGGTCTGGATAGACGGAGAGCCCGAGCCGACCGAATGGATGGCGGAGGGTATCGACGCTAGCGCGACTCGGCTGACGGACGGAACCGTCGGGGTGTGGAGCTATACCTCCGGCTCGAAGTCTTGGGACGACCTTTCGGTGCATGCGCTGACGCCGCCTCCCACCGATTTGACTCTGACGACGCAGACGGTCGGCCAGGGGAGTGTTAGTGTCGCACCCGACCAGCCGCTCTACAGCTTTGGCGACGGAGTCCAACTGTCGGCGACCGCCGACACCGGTTGGGTCTTCGACCGCTGGACGGGTGACGTCAACAGCACGCAGAATCCGGTCACGCTCAACATGACCAGCGACCGAACGGTGGTCGCGACATTCGTGGAGATCACGCAGCACACGCTGACGTTGTCTCCCGACGGGCTCGGGTCCATCGACGAGACCCCAGTTTCATCGGTCTACGATCTCGGGAGCCAAGTGACCTTGGTCGCGGTTCCTGGTCTGGATCAGATCTTCACCGGGTGGGGTGGCGATGCGAGCGGCGCAGAGAATCCGCTGACGATCACCATCGGTGGGGACACGACGGTCTCGGCTACGTTCGTCCCCAGTGAGGTCGCGTACTCGGAGTCTTTCGACGGCTTTGCTGCCGGCGACGATCCGCCGTCCTGGCTCGACACTGGTCCGTTCAATAGTCTGGCGCCGGCGGCGCTCTTCGATGTTCAGGCCGACGGAGGTAATCCGTACTTTCAGACTGTTTCGGGTGCGACGAACATTCACTCGCATCTCACCGGCTTGACGTTCCCTAGCGGTGGCTACCGGTTCTCGGGTCGACTGCGGATATCTCAAGCGAACAGCGGCATCGGTGTCACGATCTTCAGTCAGTTCCCGAATAGTGGGGCGTACTACCGACTGCGTCGCTACAACGATACTGCGTTCCACCTCAGTCCGTTCGGGACGGCGTTGTCCGGCGATCTCGACACCGGGTTCGTTCCGCCTGTGAACACGTGGGTTCGATTCTTGATCGAAGCCATCGACGAGGGAGCGTTGACCCGCGTCCGCGCCAAGGTGTGGCACGACGGCGACTCGGAACCTCTCAACTGGCAAGCGGACGCGCTCGACGGAACGTCCAATCGAATGAACTCAGGCACGGTTGGCGTGTGGACGTTCCTTCCGGGTCAGAAGTGTTTCGATGACTTCCAGGTCGCTCCGATCGGGGGTATCGCTCCGCCTCCGCCAGAGTTCTACACCGTGGCGACCACGACGTCGGGCGACGGTACGGTGAACGCCAATCCGGACCTTAGCTCGTACGAAGAAGGCACGACGGTTCAGCTCGAGGCTCTTCCGGACGCAGGGTTCGTGTTCGACGGATGGTCCGGCGCGGTCGTCGGAGTGGCGAACCCTATCACGGTGACCGTCGACGCCGACCTCGCGATCACCGCGGCGTTCGTACCGATCACGCAGCACCCGATCGTGGTCACGGCGGTCGGCCAAGGTTCGGCGACGCAGTCTCCGGATCTGGCGCAACACGATTCGGGAAGCACGGTGACTTTGGCCGCCACGGCCGACGCGGGCTGGGTCTTCGCCGGCTGGAGTGGAGACGTCGCGGGGGCTCAGAACCCGATCGATGTCGTCGTGACTGGCGACATGGCCGTCACCGCTACGTTTGTCGAGCCGACCGGGAGTGTCTTGGAAACGTTCCAGAGCTACTCGGCTGGCGACAATCCGAGCGACTGGATGGACACCGGGGCGCGCAACAGTTTGAACCCCAACGACAATCTGTTCAGCGTTGCGGCGGAAGGCGCCAATCGATACTTCGAGACGACGTCGACGCAAACGAACATTCACTCGCACGCGACCGCATGGGTGCCGCCGATTGGTGGCTACCAGTACGCCGGGCGCATGCGCATCGGCTCGGCGAACTCGGGAATTGGCGTGACGTTCTTCAGTGGGTTCGGTTCGACTGCCCAGTACTACCGACTGCGCCGGTACGTCGGCAACGATTTTCACATCAGTCCGCTCGGCACGACGATCACTGGTGGGGATGCGTCGTCGGGAGTCTCGCCCCTTGCCAACACGTGGTACCGATTCCGGATCGAGGTCGAGGACACCGGGACGCGCACTGACATTCGGGCGCGCGTCTGGCTCGACGGTACGGCAGAGCCGACCGACTGGTCGATCGACTGCTACGACGATTCCGCCACGCGATTGACGGGCGGTACGGTCGGCGTTTGGGCGTTCAGCTCGGGGTCGAAGGGTTGGGACGACTTGAGTGTCGACCCGCTCGGACCGCCTCCGCCTCCTCCGACGGATCTAGTCTTGACGACCGGTAGTAACGGTAGCGGGATTGTGACCGTCGCGCCCGACCTGGCGTTGTACGACTTCGGCGACGTTGTCGACGTGACCGCCAGCGCCGACCCCGGATGGGTCTTCACCGGTTTCAGCGGCGACATTTCGAGCAATGACAACCCGCTTACCGTCACCATGACGGCGGACCTGAGCTTGACCGCGAACTTCGTCGAAATCGGTGGCGACTACTTCGAGGACTTCAACAGCTACGTCCTGGGAGACGACCCGGCGAACTGGTTCGATACCCAACCCGGGAACAGTCTCGCACCGGGCAACTCGTTCTATGTGGGAACCGGCGGGGGAACCACGCATCTCGAGATCTCGACCACCGAATCGAACGTGCACTCGCACTTCGTGGGCGCACTTCCGAGTCCGTCCGGTTACGAGTTCACCGGTCGCATGAAGATCACCCGCGATACCGGGGGAATCGGCGTGACGTTCTTCAGCCAGTTCCCCAACGAGGTCGCGTACTACCGGCTGCGCCGCTACATCGGCAACTCGTTCCACGTGAGCCCGGTCGGTACTAGTATCTCGGGTGGAGCGACGGACACGGGAGTCGTCCCGCTGGCCAACGTCTGGTACGCGTACCGAATCCAAGTCGAAGACACCGGCAGCCAAACGGAGATTCGCGCCAACGTGTGGGTCGACGGAGATCTAGAGCCGGCCGGTTGGCAAGTCGACTGCTTCGATTCGTCAACGTCACGGCTCACCACCGGAACCGTCGGCGTTTGGAGCTTCTGGCAAGGCGCGAAGCGCTGGGATGACATCGGCGTTCAACTGTTGCCGTAGCGCTTGCGTCAGTGACTCGAAACTCTTCGAAGAAGCAGCCGACCCGGGTTCCGGGTCGGCTGCTTCTTTGTCGAATCAACGATTCGCTGCCAACACGCTGACGACGCGTGAAAGACTAGTCTATTTTTGTCGCCGTTCTTCCCCTGGCGGAGAACCCTGTGATCGCGCCGCCTTCGAGCTCGAACACTATCTCCATACCATTGGTTCGGACGACGGCCACGGTGTTTGACTGCGGAAGGAGTTCGACCCTACCCATGCCGGGAAGGTCGGCGTACAGACCGTTGTCGGTGGCTTCGACTTGGATGACACCGACCTCGCGCATGGAGTACTTGCCCGCCATCTGAGCCAATGTCTCTTTGGGAAGCGGTACTCGCTTCAGCATCCTGGGACGCGGGCCCGGCCAGCCGTAGTGTTGAGCTATGGTTTGCGTCAGCCGGTGGGCGATCTCACCTCCCCGATCGCCGTTGGTCATGACCGCGACTCCCCACTCCCCGTCGATGGCCGCCGTGAACGAGCACCGGAACCCGGCGTTCGCACCACCGTGCCCGAACCGCGTTCCGTTTCCTTCGATCGACGGGCCGAGCCCCCAGTCGTTCTGACCGGGTTCGAGCATCGCGGCCGCGATGGCGGGGGAGAGAAGGCTATCCGGTAGGCCGGAGCGAGAGCGCTGCACCGTGCGCGCGAAGCGGAGTAAGTCGGACGGAGTCGTCCACAGGCCGGCCGCTGCCATTTCGGGATAGGTGTGAAACCCGCCTTCGATCCGGGATCCGTCTGCACCGTGGGCGGCGGCCGCTTCTGCCCGTCGGGCCTGTGGCAGCGGCTGTTCGTACGTGCTGTGGATCATTCCTGCCGGCTCGAGCACGCGCGCGCGCATGATCTTTGGGAACTCCTTCTTGTCGACGTCGCAGAGCAGTTGCTGCATCACGGTGTAGCCGCCGCCCGAGTAACTCCACGACTGTCCGGGGTAGATGTCGACCTGGACGGCCGGAGTGTTACCGCTTCCATCGAGCACGCCGGCCGCCGACGGAACCTTGGCGGTAGACGCGTACCCGGGAAATCCGTGTACGGTCAGCCCAGCGGTGTGCGTGAGTAGTCGCCGCAGCGTGACGGCGTTGTTCGCGGTGAACTCGCTGTCGGGCACTTTCCAACTGGTCAGTTTGTCGTTGACGTTGTCGTCGAGTCCGAGGAGCCCGTCTTGCACCATTGATAACGATGCGGTCGCCGCAACCGGCTTGCTGATGGACGCGGCTTGAAACAGCGTGTCGGCGGTAACGGCGCGACCGTCAGCGGTATCCGCGACGCCGAAACCCTGAGCCCACTCGATCTCACCGTCTCTCATGACGGCGACGCTGACTCCCGGTACGTTCAACTTTGCCATGATGTGAGCAAGGGTCACCGCTTCGACCGGATCCCCTTCGACCAAGTTGTTCGGAAGGATTGCGCCGGCGATCGCGTCGATGCGTTCCTTCGTCGTCGGCTGTCCGGCAGTCGGTCGGTCGGTCGGTGAATCCGAAGGCAGAGCCGGAGAGACGTGGCACCCAAACACCGCGCCCATGAGCAGCAAGGTCAAAGTAACTCGCAACATCTCTTTCTCCTGTTTCCTTTTGCGTACGCTCGCTGTGTTTCGATGAGACCAACGTTTGGCGATCGGTCGGATCTTCGCATAGGAGATGCCCGGTGTCCCGAACCGAGTCCCGGGAGTGATCGTTCCGATCGTCTTGTTGCGGCGTCGAGCGTTGGGCGAACTGACCGGGCCCGACGTCGAATGTCACGCCGCTTTCACCGCTTGACGTTCAGCACCGGCCGGAATCCGACGTACCGTACTCGCTCGGATTGTCCGAGATGCGATCGCACTGCGCCGCGAAGGTAGCCGGGTGAGTCGAACCAGCTCGCCCCACGGACCACACGCCGAGGAACGTCAGTTCCGGTTGGCGAGGGGGTCCGCAATCCAGTTCCGGGATGTGGAGTTTGGTCTCGATACGAAGTCTCGCTGTAGACATCGAGGCACCACTCGCGAACGTTGCCCGACGGATTGGTGGTGCCGACTGGGCCCGCGTCCAAGCCGCCTTCCCAGACACTGCGCGTATACGGAAAACCATCGGCCAGAATGTGAATGTTCGTGCGAAAGGTCCCCCCAGGATTCAGCTCGAAATAGTCACCCCAGAAGTACTTTAGACTGTCCGGCCCGCGAACAGCGAACTCCCACTGCGCCTCGGTCGGGAGTGAAAACCCGGCCCAGTGGCAGTAGCCCTGAGCGTCTTCCCACGAGACGTTCAACACGGGGTACGTCTCGAACTCCGGATTGGTGAAGTAGTCGGGCATGCCGGGGAAACCCGGGTCGGGTGGATAGGTCGCTGCCGTCGCCGGGTCATCGCAGTACTCCTTGTACTGTCCGTTCGTGACCTCGAACATCGAGATGTAGTACTCGCCCAATTCGACGACATGAACCGGCTTTTCATCGTCGGCTGCCACCATCGACTCCGATCCCATCTCGAATGACGTCGGCGGGATCCGGATAAACGTATTGTACATTTTGATATCGACGACGTACTTGGTGTAGCCCTCGTCGGTTTCGCCGAGCTCGCTGATTCGCTGGCTCAGCTCTGGAAAGAACGACACTTCAAGGGGCACGGTGACGGGATTGCTGGCGTGCCCGCGGTGGTCGGTTGCCGTCAAGATCACCCGTTGGTTGCCCTCTGGCGCCCTGAGGTCTGCGAACCAACTGCCGTCTGCGCGCACGGTCGCCAAGACGCGTTCGGAGCGGTCCCTGCTTCCTTCGACGCGCGCGTTGATCACGATTTGGTCCGCGGTCGAAACGCTGTCTGACACGTTCCCCGTGAAGCGAACCGTCTCGACAATGCAAACCTCGACGCCGGGTTGGGGAGACGCGACCGTCAGTGCGGGTGCTTCGCGATCGACCACCCATTGACGGTGATGCTCGACCGGATTGAGATCCGCGGCGGTGCTGCGAATGGTGATGGGCCAAGGAGACGTGCTGTCTTCGGGCAGGTTCAGCTTTGCCGAGAATAGATTTCCGTCGAGCTGTGCTTCGACGCCGTCGACGGTGATTCCGGTGACCCGGGGATCGACGATGCGTCCCGTGCAGAGCCAGTCGTTCGACACGATCACGCCTCCGGCGGGCTCGTCGATAGAGATCGCGTCGTCGCTCAGTGATTGCGCGAAGCGCCCGGGCTCCTTCGCCGGATCCTCAACCCTCGCCGCGTTCCACTTGTCGAGCAGGTCCGATGCCGGCTCTCGCAGGATGACTCCCAGGGCTATGAGTGCCGCGACTCCCAGCAATGCGTACAGCCAGCCTCGAGAAGGTTTCGGCGCCGAATTCGATTTCGATGGTAAAGGCTCGGACGCCGCTGGCGCGACGTGAGGAATCGTCGCCAGAGTCGCCGTCTCGCTTTTCAGTTCGCCCTTCTCCACCGCGAGACGAACCGACTCGACGATCTCCCGGGACGGGGGAGTGAGTTGCGTCGACCCCGTTGTCTGGGGCGCTGCCTTGTCGTCCTCGAGGCCAGCGACGCTCGGTCCGAATGCCGCTTCGATCGCCGCGACGAGTTCGGTGCAATTCGAGAATCGGTCGCTGCCATCGAGAGCGACACACTTCTCGAAAATTTGAAGCAGGGCCGGTGGTAGGTCCGTCACCACTTCCGACAGCGGTGGGTACTCTTGCTCGCGAACTTGGACGAAGAGCTGATTCAGGGAACCACGGAACGCATCTCTCCCGGCCAGCATGAAGTAATACGACATTCCCAAGGCGTAGACATCCGAGGGGGCGGTGGCGTCTTGACCCTCCCACTGTTCCGGAGCCATGTAGCTCGGGGTGCCGGGGGCGTTTCCCTGGGTGATCGTGGAGTCTTCGTCCATCGCCCGCGCCAAGCCGAGGTCTGTCACCTTGACCGTTCCGTCGCTGGAGACCATCAAGTTATCGGGCTTGATGTCGCGATGGACGTAGCCGCGCTTGTGAGCCGCGGCGAGACCGCGCGCACAACCGAGCAAGATCTTGGTCGATTCGTCGACACTCAACGGCCCCTTGCGATGCACTCGTTGCCGTAGGTTCTCTCCCCGAACGTACTCGAGCACGATGTAATAGAGGTCGAGGTCCGCTTCCGATTCGAGCCCGAAAACACGTACCAGGTTTTCGTGGGATATCGATGCCGCGACCTGCGCTTCGCGACGGAATCTCTTCACGTACTCTTGGTCGCGGTGCGCGCGGATGGGGTCCAAGCATTTGACCGCAACGTCGACGTTCAGCTGCATGTGGCGTCCAAGATAAACGGACCCCATACCGCCGGCGCCAAGTGATTCCCACAGCAGGCACGGCCCCAGCACTGTGTAGCCATCGCGCAGCGGAAGTTGGCGAAGGACGGGGTCAGCAGCGAGAGACATGTTGGCTACCTTTGCGCGAGAATCCTGGGATCACGGACGACGACGTGCCATCGCCACGGGGCCCGCGGAGCCTCTCTCCTGAGGGGGGCGGCCGGGCTCTGTGAACGCCGTTTTCGATCCAAGAAGTGTACACCGCCCTGAGTTTTGGGGTCGCCTCCGGCCTCTATCTAAAGGCGCGGATCTCAATTGAGGAAGGGAATAGCTGCGGTGCACGGGAAACGTGACCCATCGCCCTTGGCCCGTGCCTCTGACCAACCGCCTGGGCTAGCGCTTCCAAACTTGATAGTGGATCCGAGGCGTCTTGCTCGCTTCTAGCGACTCTGGTTTGTCGATTCCTACCCACCGCATGACTTTGTCATACGCGATCTCACGTCCTTCGGTGGTTAGTGCTTCCGCGGGCAAGTAGTCAGGGACGAGGGCAGAGAGTTCGGTCGGCAATTCCCCGTGATCTACCTCATACCGCCGAACGGCGAGCGTGGTGCGCAGGATCCCGCGACGAACGTTCGCGGCCATCGCTCGGTCGGACATCCGTGCATACACAGGGAACAGCGACTGCATGTTCAACCCGGTGACATTCCCCGTCAGGGCTAGCCGGGCTACATTTGGGGCGGGGAGATTCGGTGCGTCCACCGGAATGTGGCTATCGGTCTCGACCGCACGGATCGCGGCTTCGATTCCTTCCCCGACGAGCGTCACGGTCTTGTTCTGTTTGAACTGAAACCAACGCTTCCATACCGACGCTTCCTCGTATGCCTCACGAACGAGCCCCGCGCACAGCTGGAACTCGTGCTTCAACGACTCCACAAAGCGGTCGCGGAGCTCGAGATTATTCGTGAAGAGCAGACTGAGAGTTTCGAGATCCCGCGACGTGACTCCATCGCAGAAGCTGGTTTCGACCGCCTGGATCGAGGTGTCCAGTACCAACGCGTTGGCGGTAAGGAAGTGGGTGATGCTCGTCGGATGCTCGAGGTAGCCGAACGTCAGCCTGTTCAAGGAAAAAACGCTATTAGCAGCTTCCGTCACTCGCCCCTCGTGGCAGAGCCACCCGCGGCGCACGCCCATCCACTCCACCGCTCGTCTGATCGGGAGAACGTGTGGCTCACTGCTGAACATGTTCTCCAGCGCCGGCGCGACGCATTGAGAACGGGTTAGCAAGGGGTCGAGCGCTTCGAAGTAGCCCTCGTTCTTCCTCATGAACTTCGCAACCGTCTCCCAGTTCACCGGTTCCGTCGCGGTCGGTTTGAAGTCGAGCCCGATCCATTCCTGGGGCTCCCACCGAAGAGCATCCACCTTCACGATCTCGGGGATCATGTTGTCCGCGTCCGAGACTTCGGGCAACTCGGCCGGCTGCAGACCCGACTCGTCGAACGGTTCCGCGTCAAACGTGCGAGGGACGACGAGCGCCACCACTACGGCGAGGGGAACTCCAATCCAAATCAAGAGCTTTCGGGCGCGGCGAGCCGGTCGAATCGCGTCGTCAATCATGCTGCTGTTCCGTTCCGGACGAAGAAGCTTCTGAGCTTGGGCGCACGCCATACAAGTGTTGTGCCACGCGTCGATGATCTGTGACCAGCATATCTCGAAGTACGGAACGCGACGACGTTCGCTTCGTCCTACTGGCTCGAAGGTGGGGCGGTGGTCAAAGGGCGAAGCTCGATCCCGACGCCGGCCTCCTGCGCCCGCTCGAACGCATGCTGGGCGACGACCAGATCGCTCGGCGCGATCCCGAGGTTGAGGAACACCACCACGTCGTCGGGGTTGTTTCCGAGGCCCTTCGTCCCGGCGACCACATCCCCAAGTTCGACCTCGACCTTCGGGGTGTTATCGAAGAATCCTTCGTGCCGCTTGGAGTCGAGCTGCGGGATGTCGTCAGTGAGCACCTTCACTCCGGGCTGCAGCAAGACGTCGCGCGAGAGCGACGCGTCGAAGTCCAACGCCGAGACGAAACAGCCAGGCTTGAGCCAATCCCGCTCGATCGGTCCGGGCCGCTTGCGGATCGGTGCGGCGGTGACGACGATGTCCCGGTCCCTCACCACCTCTTCGACCGTCTCCACACCGACGATCGGGAAGGAGAGGAACGTCGACATCTGGTGGATGAACTCTTCGCGCTTGGCGCGGTTCGGATCGAACACGCGCGCTTGCGAGATCTTTCGCACACAGTCGAGCGCAATCAGGTTGGTCCGCGCCTGAAGCCCGGCGCTGATCACCCCGACCGTGACCTCCCCTTTCGGCGCAAACACATCCGCGGCCACCGCACTGACGGCACCCGTTCGCGCCCCGGTGATCCAGTTCCCTCCGAGCACCGCGTAGGTGCGACCGGTCTCCGGGTCCTTTAGGATGATCTCGGAATCGATGTACGGCAGGCCGTGCGACACGTTCTGCGGATAGCCCGCGGAGAACTTCATCCCCATGAGCTTCTTGCGCGGCATGTCGACGATCGCCGGCATCGGCGTGATGTAACTGTCCTCGCCGGCCACCGGGTGCAACATGACCTTCGGCGCCATGGTGATCTGCCCGTTCCCCTTGGCGACGAACATGTCGCGAACCAGCGGAATGATCTCGCGCATGCCGATCCCGAGCCCGGCGATGTGCGCAGACGAGAGATAGCGAATGGGGTGAGCCACGAAATCGCCACGGCGTTCGCCGCCGACGTACATGAGGTAGCTTTCGGTCGCGCGATGCTTCGGCGCGTCATTTGGTTCGGAGTTCATACCGCAAGCTTATCCGCGCAGTGGATCGGCCACCAGATCCCGGGCACGAGGTGCGTCGGCGAGGTCTGCGGACCACTCCGCTAGTCAGGTACTCGCTGGACCGTGAAATCGTCCGGTTACGCACCACGCACGGCACCATCTATCCCTGAGTCAGCGCGTCGATACACGCGTCGTCGCTAGGATTCATGGCTCGCCGCTCGATCGGGGCCCCTTCATCTCGGGCACCCGCTGTTCCCTTTGTCGTCTAGTGGAAGAGACCGCTTTGAAACGCTGCCCTACGCCTATTGCTCTGCTGATCGGCTCCCTGTTCGTCGTTCTTTTGGCGTCTTCGTTGGCCAGCGCGCAAAGCGCCAAGGCGCGGGTCACGCTGCGAGACGTTTCGTTGTGGCGCAATCACGCCGTGAGATTGTCTGACGACGGGGTCTGGTACGCCGTGCGTTACCGGCCGTCGACCTCCGACACGATCGAAGAGGAAACGTCGGCTAGCGAGGCAGGGCCGGAAGCTCCTGCCGATGGTGATACCGCGGCAGACGGCGACTCCCCCGAGACCGGCAAAGCGACCGTGCCTTCCCCTAAGTGGAGCGAGGCCGAACGGCGAGACATCGATCTCTACGGCGAAGACGCCATGACCGAGGTTCTCTATATTCGAAAGGCGGACGGTGCCAAAGAACACCGGGTCACCCGAGGGACAAGCCCGGCGTTCTCGCACGATTCCAAGTGGATCGCCTATTCCGTCGCACCCAAGAAGAAGAGTCAGTCCACGAGAGGGAAGCCCGAGAAGAACGAGGCGAGCAAGTCCGAGAGGGTGGTGATCGAACTCTTGAACCTAGGCACCGAAGAAGTGCGACGCTGGGAGATCGAGGGGGAGAGCTCCTCGGTCTCGGTTCGCTTTCCGAAGAAGACCCAAGACTTCGTAATCCACAGCAAGTCCGGCTTGTTGCTGTTTGACCTCGAACGGAGCGCCGAAACGTACATCGGAAATGTCGGCGAGTACCAGTTCTCCAAGGACTCGCAGCTGTTGTACTACACGATCAAAACGGACGATCGTCATGGCAACGGTGTGTATCGCCGGGACATGGAAAGAGGCACGACTCGCACCCTCGTGTCCGGTCCCGACATCTTCTCGGCGCTAGCCCTGAACGAGGGCGAAGACGCGCTGGCCTTGTTTCGATCCGATCCCGTCGGCGAAGAGAAGAAGGCCCCGAAGAAGCGTCTGGTGATGATCTCCCAACTCGCCGACG
This sequence comes from Planctomycetota bacterium, assembly GCA_021776775.1. Taxonomy (GTDB): domain Bacteria; phylum Planctomycetota; class UBA8108; order UBA1146; family JAJFFE01; genus JAJFFE01. The sequence continues at coordinate 23,420 of JAJFFE010000055.1, forward strand.
AACAACCGGACGTCGTCAGCCAGAGTCCTGAAGAGTGGACCGGAATGCCCGAGGGTATGGTGCTGACCCCTCGCCTCGACTGGAGTCAGGACGGCACGCGCCTCTTCCTCGCGTTGAAGAAGGACAAGAACAGTTCCGGCGACGACGCGAAAGAAGCGAGCGGGTCCGACAAGCAGGGCGAAGAACCGAGCGAGTCGAACGATGCGGCCGCGGCCCCTCCCGAAACGGCTATCGTGGCCAAGGCTGCAGTTGATGTCTGGCATTGGAAAGATGAAGCGCTGCAGTCCGAGCAGATGTTGCGTGGAAATCGCGAGCGAACCTTCGACGCAGTTCTCGACACTGCCAACAAGACGTTGGTCCAGTTGAGCGACGATGACCTGAGGTTACGTGGCCGAACCGAGGACGATCGGTGGGCTATTGGCGCCGATCAGACGCCGTATGTCTCCGACTGGGACGTGACACGCGCCGACTACTACCGCGTCGATCTGATCACCGGGGAGCGCAAGCTGCTGATCAAGAGATTCGTCGGTCGCGTCGACATGTTTCCCGCCGGCGATCAGGCGCTGTACTGGCGCGACGGCCACTACTGGGTCTACCACTTCGCGGACGATACCCACCGGAATGTGACCAACGGCACGTCGGTGTCGTTCGTCAACGCGGAGCACGACTACTACGGATCTTCACCCGCCTACGGTGTCGAGGGGTTCACCAGCGGGGGAGGCTCTATCATCCTGCGGCACCGCCACGATCTCTGGCTGCAGCCGGTAGACGGCACTCCGGGAACGTGCCTGACTCAGGGAGTTGGGGAAGAGAAGAAGATTCGCTTTCGATTGGGACTTCCGCCGGAACGACGGCGCGACGACGTCGAACTGGAAGAACGGTACGTCGACGTCTCTTCGCCGCTGATCTTGAGCGGGTTCGGTTCTCAGAGTAAGAAGAGCGGGTACTTTCTGCTCACCGGCGACACGATCGAAACGCTGCTCTACGAACCCCGTCAGATCCGATCGTTGCACAAAGCGAAGAACGCTGACGTCGTGACTTTCTCCGAAGGCGACTTTCAGAACTGTCCGGAGACCTACCTCGGCGACTCGCGGTTCGAGCACTCCACTCGTTTGACCCGCACGAACCCCCACCAAGATGACTTCAAGTGGGGGCGCCGCATCTTGGTCGACTACACCAACAAAGACGGCGTGCCTCTGCAGGGCATTTTGACGATTCCCGAGGGGTATCGACAGGGCTCTCGTCTACCGATGATCGTCTATTCGTACGAGAAGCTCTCCGATGGGCTTCATCGCTACTCGACGCCGAGGATCGCCGGGGCCGGCACGAGCGAAGCGTTCTATGTCAGTGACGACTACTTGTACTTGCAGCCGGACATCCACTTTCGCTTACGCACCAGCCACTCCGACATGCACGAGTGCATCGATGAGGCGATCCAACGAGTCGTCGAGCTGGGTTACGCAGACGAAAATCGAATCGGCTATTTGGGGCACAGCTTCGGTGGGCACGCCGCGATGTTCATCTCGACGCAGAAGAACCGTTTCGCGGCGATCGCGGGAGGCGCGGGCGTCAGCAATCTGGTTCAAGGGTTCAACATCGACATCGTTTCGGACGGTAGCAACGAGCAGGACTACTACATCACGGGGCAGGGACGGTTGACCGCGAGCCCAGCCGACGACCTCGGGCTGTACCTCGATCAATCACCGATCTTCCACGCCAAGAAGATGGACACGCCGCTGTTGCTCTATCACGGAACCGCGGACACCGTCGTCAAGTGGGAGCACTCCTTCGGGTTCTACAACATCCTCCGCTTCTTGAAGAAGCCGGTAATCCTGCTCTCCTACCGAGGTGAAGGTCACGGCTTGCGCGACTTCGAAAGCCGCAAGGACCTGCAGCTCCGTCTCAAGCAGTTCTTCGACCACCATCTGAAAGGCGCGCCCGCGGCGGCTTGGATCACCGACGGAGTTTCCTTCGCTGACCGGCCCGACGCGAAGAAGAAGGAGAAGCCGGGGCGAACTGTTCCCCCGTGGAAGTAATGTAAACCGTGCAACGGTCGCCCCTCTTGTAGCAAGCGAAGGTTTGCGCCGCGCCTCGGGTACGCGTATGATTCCAGCGCCGCCCCTCCCGGCCTCCCACAATCGTTGTGTTCATCGGAGGCACCCATGATTTCTTTCTTGGCGCTGACCCACACCCTATCTCTATGTTTGACGACGTCCGCCCCGGCTCTCGCGGCCCCTTGCCCGCATCCAGGAGACCTCGACGACGGAACCACCGGCACGGATTGTCGCTCGATCATCGTCGACAACGATCACGCGACGCATGTCGCGGGTCACCGCAGCAGCCATCGCCAAGTGAAGGGGCGCCCGTACAGTTTCTCGAACGTCTTCGTTCGCAAGTACAGAGCGAGCGGGAAGCTGGCGTGGACCAAGAGTTGGGACAAGAAACATCCGGCTGTCTGGAATCAGGGTGTTCGCGCCGCCATGGGTAGCGACGCTAGCTTGTTGGTGATCGGGTACGGGTCCGCGCGTAAGACGAAGCAGGTCTCGCGAGTCAAGGACAGAGGGCGTTCGTGCTCGGGTACGACAGCAAGGGCAAGGCGTTGCGACGTCGCTGATCTCTGCCCCGCTCGAACCAGGTCGTCGCGACTGACGTGTCGCGACGACTGACGACGAGGCGCGGGTGACCCTCACCAAATGGCTAGCTATTGCTGGGCGTAGCGATCCATTCGTTCAGGTCTTGGGGCCCGAATCACTGGAGCTGAAGCGCACGGCCATGCGTTGGTCACCGGATAAGGCGCATCTTTGCAGGGCGCATCGTGGCGTGGCTCGAACACCAGTGGGTTGGGGATGGCGGAGTCGATGGCTCGCCACCGACTATGACGTAGGGGTGGGCTTTGGCGCGGGGTCGTGGCTGGAGACCGGGACGGCGTCGAACGTCGGACGGGCGAATCGGGGTCGGTCCCATTCTGTTTGGGGCGTTGGGCAGCGGTAGTGCCCGATGCTTTCGGAAGCGCGTCGGGCGATGAGCCGTGCGCGCTGGGCGGCGTGATCCGTGACCGGCCTCGTACGCTGCTCGTTGGTTGCCGACGACGCCTCGCCCGCGTCACGCCCTGAGACGATTCCTGTCGTGCTGGCTGGCCATGATCTTCTCCTGCATGAACGCCATTCCGTAGGACCGTTCGGCGTGCCGAAGGTTGTGAGCACGACACAGGCAACGAAGGTTGTCGGCGGTCGTAGCTCCGCCTTTCGCGAAGGGTTCGATGTGATCGATCTCCAAGCGCGTGCGTTCCTCGCACCGCGTGCCGTGGTCGCTCACGAATTCACACCGGTAGTGAGCGCGGTGAAGAACTTCATCGCGGAGTCCGGCTGGGACGTATCGGTCTGATCCGGCGGGGACGTCAGGGGGCGACTCGGCCGAGTCGACATCGTTTGCACGAGCCGAACCGGTCTCTTGCTTCGCTCGGCGTTTGCGGCGTCGTTCGAATCGCTGACGCGGATCCTTCTTTTCGAGCGCAATATCCACGGCCTGCTCGACCAACTCCGCCAAGTTCGCCTCGAAGTTCCACACGTTCTGAATCTC
>JAJFFE010000056.1 GCA_021776775.1 Planctomycetota bacterium
CCGTCGGTCGCCGCGGCGATGCCCGAGGGGTTCGGTGTGCCGTCGAAGTCGTCCACGGCGTCACCCGGTCGCAGCCGATACAAGCGACCGTCTCCACTGCCAACGACCCACGCTTCGCTCGCTGTCCGCAGCGCTATCCCCTCGGGAGCGGCGCCGCTCGGTAGTTCAAAGATGTCGCTGAGCGATCCGTCGCTGGTTCGACGTTCGACACGGTCTTCACCGCGTAGCGTTAGCCAGATGTAACCGCTTCGATCGACCGCGATGCCAAACGGCGCCGCCGGTTCGAAGGCGCCGTCGACCGGCTCGAGGTTGACGTTGGCGGCGACGCCTCCGTTGGTGCTGAGCTTGGTCAAGGTCGCGCCGTCCGACGAAACGATGAAGAGGTTACCGAAGGGGTCGGTGGTCAATGCGCTCGGCGGATTGCTCAACGCGATCGCGGGACCGACCAAGCCGTCGCTCGGAGACCCGCTCTCATCACCGCCGAGCAACATGGTTCCACTCGGGTCGATCTTGTCGAGGACACCGTCACCCGAACAGACGACCCAGCCGTTACCCGACGCGTCGATGTTGATCTGAATCGGCGCATCGTCGACCGGGATAGAGTCGATCGGATCACCGGCGCTCGTGTATCGAACCACGACGTTACTGTCGCGGTACGCGATCCATGTTACGCCGTTACTATCCGTCGCGACGGAAATGGGACCGAGCTCGCTCGGCGTCAACGTCTCGAGAATCTCTCCATCGGGGCCGATGATCGTGATGGTGTTGTCTCCCGGACTGGCGAACCACAACTGGCCGGGCACACCAGCCGCGTCGGGATCGCCGCCGCTGCCAGGGAAGACGATAAGAAGCCCACCGAGGACGAACGGCGTTGTCGTTGTGCCCGGAGGATCGGTGAGGGTGAGTTCGATATCGACCGCGGGGTCGCCCAACGACGACGTCAAAGGAAGCCCACTGAAACCGAGTGGTGCATCGTTCTTGATGGCGTACTCGAAACGCGCGATTAGTTTCGACCACCCGGGAGCGAGGGCCGGAGTGCCGCTGGAGCTGAGGATGACATCGATCGTTCCGCCGGCGGCTCCGACGGGATCGAGGTCGATCGCGATGAACTCGGGATCGGCACCGGCCAGAATCGACGTGACCGCCGATCCAAGTTCGATGTCGATCAACGTCGAGACATCGCTTTCGTGAGCCATTCCAAAGCTGAAGCCTTGCACGGGGAAATAGCCGCCGGACAAGAACACGGGGACCGAACGGTCGTCGCCTTGATGGACCACTCGAACTCCGCCGCGCAGCAGGTAGCCTGCTTCGACCGGCGTGAAAAAACCGAACAATAAACACAATGCGAGCCCAGCGAGTGCCTGTCGCTTCATACCCAGCCTTCGTTTCTCCTCGAGATTCAGACGACGTTATCTTAGGGGCAGGCCCGGGTGACGCAAGACTGCGGCGCGCTTCCGTGGCTCACTGCTTGAGCCCGATCCGGCACGCCTCTTCCAAAGAAAGGGTGCCTCCCTCGCTGAGGAGGGCGTCGTACGCCGCGGGACCGAGTTCTGAAACGGCCGACTCACGGACCGCATGGAGTTGTTCCCGCGCTTCGCGAGAGAGCGTCGCGCCCGTACGCTCGCAATGGGCGTCGATGGCTCCGTGCACGCGTACCGCGTGCGGGGTGCGGGCGGTGTCGAGGGCGAGGCGGGCGAGGAGCGATAGGTATTCGAGGAGCAACTCGGTTTGAAGCGGCAGTTCCGTCGCGGCAACCCCTTCGCGGCAATAGTCGAGGGCGTGTTCGAAGTTGCTCTTGCAGTGTGCCAAGTCGGCTAAGTTGTAGAGAGATCGTGCGACGCCTCGCCGGTCGCCGAGTTGCCGGCGCAGCACCAAGCTGTCTTCGAGCAGCCGTTGCGCCTCAGGGTAGTTGCCGTCGGCTTTCGCTACCAAACCCAGATTGTTGAGGACGTTCCGTTCCGTGCGGCGATTGCCCGTTTCGCGGCTGATCGCTAGCGCTTCCTCGTACAGTGGCCGGGCTTCCGTGGTCTTGCCCAATTCGTACAAAGCGCTGGCCATGCCGTTGATCGCTACTGCCATCGCTTGTCGGTCATCGCGCTGACGCAAGCTGGTGAGGCTCTCGCCGAAATACTTGAGGGCACCGTCCCAGTCCCGTTGTCCGAACGCGACGACGGCCAGGTTGTTGAGGACGAGCGCGGCGCCAGCCGTGTCGCCGAGTTCGCGCCGAATCAAGATGGCGTCGACAAGATAGGACCGAGCTTCGTCAGAATTCCCTTCTCGCTGCGCAACCGTTCCCAAACTGCTCATTGCTTCCGCCACGGTGGCGCGTTCGCCTAGGTCCTTGGCGATGGAGAGTCCCTCTTCTAGGAAGCGCTTCGCGTCGGCGTAGTCTGTTTGGGACGATGCCAGCGCGCCGGCGAACTCGAGGCACCGCACGCGGGCGAGGCACGGTTCTTCCGAGCCCGGAGCGTCGAGGAGTTCCGAGATTCGTGCTCGCCCTTCGCTCCAGTAGCCGCGTACCAGCCAGAACTTCGACAGAGCGGCAGCGAGTTGCAGCCCAAGAGTGGCTGTCGCCTGATCGTCGAGGTAGCTCTGTAGCGCCGCCAGTAAGTTGTCGTGCTCTTGTTCGAGAACTTCGAACCACTGCGCTTGATCTGGTTGGTCGAGACGTTCGGCGGCTTGTTGCGCCAACTCGAGGAAGTAGTCGCGATGCCTCTGTCGATAGGTGGACACTTCCCCGGAATCGACCATGCGTTCGAGTGTGTATTCGCGAATCGATTCCAGCATTCGGTACCGCGCTTGACCGCCGCCTGCGTCGGCGTGCGCCGTGACTTCGATCAGAGACTTGTCGACCAGATTGGAAACGTAGTCGAGCACTTCCCAGTCCTCGAGGCCGGCGCCGTCGCAAACGTGCTCGGCCGCGGCCAAGGTGCAGCCGCCGACGAAGATTGACAATCGACGCAGTAGCTTCTTCTCCGCGTCGTCGAGTTGGTCGTAGCTCCAGTCGATGGTGGCGCGTAGCGTCTTGTGGCGGGACAACGCGTTCTTGCTTCCCCCGGTCAAGAACTTGAAACGATCCGCGAGTCGCTTCGATATTTCGCTGACCGGGATGACTCGGATGCGCGCGGCCGCGAGTTCGAGCGCCAAGGGAATTCCGTCGAGTCGTCGACAGATCTCGGCCACCTCGGCGCCGTTGTCATCGCTGAGTTGGAATCCGCGCATCGCGGTTCGAGCGCGATCGACGAACAGGCGGACCGCGCCACCGCGTGCGAGCTCTGCCGGGGTCTTGGCGTCGGCGGCGGGTAACTCCAGGGAGGGCACTTGGTACACGCTCTCGCCGGGAATCCCGAGCGCTTCGCGACTGCTGGCGATGATCCGCAGGCCTGGGCACGCGCGAAGCAGGTCGGCGGACAGGTCCGACGCGGCTCCGAGGAGGTGTTCGCAATTGTCGAGAATGAGCAGCGTTTGCCGATCGCGAAGGTGTTCCATGACGGAATCGAGCAGAGGCGCGGTCGGTTCTTCACGAACGTTCAAGGTCGCGGCGACTGATCGCACGACTTGGTCCGGCTCCGTGATCGATGCCAGTTCGACGATCCACGCTCCGTCGCGGAATCCTGGCAACACAATGCGAGCCACCTCGTACGCGAGCCGGGTCTTCCCCGCACCGCCGGTTCCGGTGAGCGTGACGATGGGAGATTCGTCCAGCCGAACGCGAACTTCGTCGAGCGCCTGTTCACGGCCGACGAAACTCGTGAGCGGTCGCGGAAGATTGTTCGGTATCTCTTCCCCGTTACGCAAGCCGACGGTGCTGAGAAGCCGCCGCGTTTCCAACTCTTCCAAGAGTTGACGCGCTTTGCCCAACGATTCGAGACGGTCCTCGAGGTCCGGTCTCAGGCACGCTTCGATGAGCTCGCGCACCGACGCCGGAAGTTCCGTCGGGAGCTTCGACAGGTCGACACCCTCGAGCGTGCGTCGAGCGCAGATCGAGGCGGTCTCGCCGGGGATCGCGCGTTGACCGCAGACGCATTCGTACATCACGCAACCGTAGGCCCAGACGTCGGTGCCGAGGTCGGTCGGTTCGCCGCGAACTTGCTCCGGACTCATGTATCCGGGCGTTCCAGAGATCTCGCCGCTGTCTCGTGATCCCAGAGCATCGGCGTTCTCACCGCACACGGCCGCGACCCCGAAGTCGAGAATGCGAACTTCGCCGTCCGGGGTGATCATGACGTTGGCTGGTTTGAGGTCGCGGTGAACGACGCCCGCTTGGTGTGCGGCTTGAAGCGCGCGCGCCATCTGACGGCCGATCTTGACCACTTCGTCGAGCGGGAGGCGCCCCTCGCCGAGGCGGTGGCCGAGCGTTCGGCCGGGCACGAGCTCCATGGTGAAGAAGTGAACGTCTCCTTCATTTTCGAGCGAGTGAATTGTCGCGATGTTCGGGTGACGAATCGCCGCGAGCAGACGTGCCTCACGTTCGAACGCCAGACGGCCGTGTTCGTGCCGTGCGATGAAGTCGGGTAGCACCTTGAGCGCGACACGGCGCTTGAGCCGTGGGTCTTCCGCCACCAACACCACACCCATGCCGCCGCGCCCGATTTCTTCGAGGATCTGATACCGACCTAGCATCTCGCCGGGTCTCGGAGCGCGCCACACCGCCGGCTCTTCCACGGGCACGTGCATACCGGCAGACGCTGGCCAGGAACCGGGAGCGTCCGACTCTACGGACGAGCCGGGGCCCGCCATGGGCAGCGTCTCGTCGAGGCCTGCGTCCTTCTTGGGTGCACTCTCGTCTTCGATGGGAGATGTCGGGTCCGGCACTGGGTCTCCTAGCCCCGCCATGATCGGGGCTGAACAAGATACGTGTCGCGCATGGTCTGCTAGCTTACCCGACTCCGCATGCGGCGACAGGCTCTGATGCGTACCTGTGACGGAACGACTCCGCCTGATGAATAGTCCGGCCGAGCTGTAGCTAAAGTTCCCCGCGCATCCAGGCCGTGGCGAGAGAGTCCGCGTATTCGTTCCAGCGATAGCCGCTGTGCGCCGCGATCCACTCGAGTTTGCAGTTGGGTCGCTTGCGGGCCAGCTCGTAGAGTTCTTGCACTAGCTCGAGGTTCTTGATGGGGCCGGTCTTGCGCTTCCACCCGTTGCGTGCCCAGCCGGCCGCCCACTTGGTGATGGTGTCGACGCACAGTCGGCTGTCGGTGTGGACCTTGTACTCGCCGTCTGCGGGCAGCACCTTGAACGCTTCGATCAGGGCGCGCAGCTCCATGCGATTGTTGGTGGTGTCCGGGTCTTCGCCGTGGGCTTCCGCGCGAATTTCGCCGTCTTCGACCCAGACCATGCCCCAGCCGCCGGGGCCGGGATTGGGGCTCGCGCTGCCATCGGTGAAGACGCCGGTCTGCGGGCCATCGTGGTACTTGGCGAGTACCTCTTCGCGCGTCAGATTCTCTTCTCGTTTCGCCCCGCCGCGCCCGCCGCCACCGGCTGCGCGCTTCTTCTTTTTCTTGGGCGATGCCGACTTCTTGGGGGAGTGGTCCCGGCAGTACTTCGGCTCCCAGCCGGCGAACTTGTCGAGCGCCGCTTGCGGAACGTCGAACTCGATACTGCAGACTTGGCACTCGAACTTGGGCATTGCGATGATCCTCGCGCAATCAGAGAAGTCGTGACTATCGCATCAACGCGCCGTCGGTTCGAGCCCTCACTTCTTCTTTGCGTCGGGCTCGACGCCCAGCTTTTCGGCGAGCCACTTGGGGTCGAGCGTGCCCTCGATGCGAATCAAGTCGACGCTCATCTGCGTGCGGCCGTTCCAACGGAGTCCGACGCGGCCACTCTCGTAGCCCTTCGTGAACTTGGGATCTTCCTTGGTATCGACGCGCGACTTGCCTTTGATCAACGCGCTGGCCACTCCCTTGTCTAGGGAGAACCCGAAGTCGAGCCGCTCCTCGACTCGCGAAGTTGGCATCTCGCGTGGCGTGCGCTTGCCGACCTTCATGCCGGACAGTTTCACGACTTGTTTGCCGTGGTTCGACCCAAGCATCTTCTTGCCCTTTTTGTGGAACAGTCCGACGACCCGGTAAGCGCCCTTTTCAGACTGAGCGTAGGAGGTCCCGCGCACATCGATTCGGACAGAGTTCCTGAACATCGCGGTGTGCACGAATGTTCCGTACTTCGCGATCATCAGTCCGTCTTCCCAGCTCGTCTGCCCGCCCCAACGAATTCGATTCTTGGTCGTCTCGATCTTGGGGGAGAAGTCATCGAGCAGCGTCTCGTCTTCGCTCTCGAAGTTATACGTCAGGACGATGCGGTTCCCCTCCTTGAACTCGACCGAGGTCGCGCGGAAGAGATCGGCAATCGTCTGCTGCTCCGGAGTGAGCTCCTTCTTCTTGTCGTCCTGAGCATCCAGGCGGTGCCCGCCGATGAACGACGAGCCGAACGTCAAGAGCGCGACGATCGCGACGAAGTTGATAGGGCGGTTCGCAAGCGAACGCATGAAGGGTCCTCTCGGAGAAACTCAGGGTCCTGATCGACCGAGAAGGGTAGCGGTTCGATGCTGGCATATCGAGACGGCTTGGGTGATGTCGGGACGATCTGCGGAGGCTGTGGTGTGAATCGGGATCTTTTGGACGGTCGGTCCAAGTGTGTCACGGAGGAGGGGAGTGCTCCCGTTCCGCTCGGGGCCCAAACATGGATCGGGGGGCGCCTCACCCCGTCCTGCCCGTTCCCGTCGCGTCGGCCCACGGTGACATTGCCCGCAAGCGGCGGCTTCGCCAAGTGTGTCGCGGAGAAGGGGGAGTGCTCCCGTTCCGCTCGGGGACCAAACATGGATCGGGGGGCGCCTCACCCCGTCCTGCCCGTTCCCGTCGCATCGATCCCGGGTGACTCTGCCCGCAAGCGGCGGCTCCGCCAAGTGTGTGACCGACGCGACGGGAACGGGCAGGACGGGGCGAGGCTTCGGAGGTGTGTGCACGCGTGCTGCGAGATTGGGAGCAGTGCCCTGAGTGGGCCCGCGCTATGGAGTGAACGTTAGCGGCGCCAGCTTGGCTTGTTCGACGAAGGTGCTCGGTCTGTTATGAGAAGCCGAAGCCGGTGGCCGCGGTGCCGGTTGCTACCAGACGGTTCTGGTGGATGAGTCCGTGGCAGAATTTGCACGTTGTGACGAGGTTGTCGAGTTCCGTGCGACCGAGCTTGCTTCGGGGTTGAACGTGGTGGGCGTGGAGGTCGCTACGACCGCGGCAACTTTGGCAGCGGTGGCCGTCACGGGCGAGGACTTTGGCTCGTAGTTCGGGTGGTGTGGGATCGTCGGGTTCGGCGTCAGTGGCGAGCGGCGGAAGCGGCTGTTCTTCTTCGGGTGTTATCTGAACGATGGTCGCGGTTTCGGTCGCGGCGTCCACAGCTGTGGATTCGATCTCGACGGGACCGACTTCCGTCTCGACCGCCGAGGCGCGACAGGTTGGACATTGGTGATAGACGACGGTCTTGGTTGGCCCGGGACTCGGAGTCGTCTCCGCCGATGACTCTCCGGTCTCGCTTCCCATGTAACTGTCGAGCATCGCCTCGAGGAACGGTCCGTCGTCACCCGGTCCACCGTGCTTCACCTGCGCGAGCTTGAGCTTCTCGTTCGCGGTTTCGTACTGGTCCGCAGTGATCACGAACTTGATCGTCACCGTCTGAGGCGGCAGGGAGTAGTCGCCTTCTCGCGGTGCGTCTCGACCATCGCCCCGTGCAGCCTTCACTTCACGTTCGACCGCGTCGGCTCCGTGCTCTTTTGAAAAATCGAGCCACTGCTGCTCAGTTCGCGACGTCGCGACCAGCGCGATTTCACGCACGCTGCTCCAGCTGAGTTCGGCGTTCCCGAACGCCTTCGTAAGCTTGGGCAATTCCGGCAGCGCCCGCGCCACCGTCTTGTGAGACCAAGCACTCGACTTCTTGAACTTGAGCTTCTTCTGCAAGTAGTGCTCAATCGAACTACAACCAAGTTCAACATACAAACGCGACTCGTCCATTTGCCCAATGTGCTCCAGTAGCTTCAACCGACCACGATTGCAGTTAAGAACACAAACAACAATCTGATCATGCAGAGCATGGGCGTCGAGGACAGTCGTGGCGGACATATCAATCTCCGAACAGCATTGAATGGCGGACAGTAGTTGGTTCACGAAGTAGAGGAGTGAGCGTCGTTAATCTACCGAGGAGTATAACAAAAACCTAACATGGACACAAGGCTAAAGTGCGGAATTCGTGGTCTAATCGCATGTTTAAAGACATCCCATGCACTTCGTTCACAGCTGTGGACGCATCGAATCACGGTGCGATGCGTCCCTACCGCTAGAGCAGCACGCGTGCACATACCTCCGAAGCCTCGCCCCGTCCTGCCCGTTCCCGTCGCGTCGGTCACACACTTGGCGGAGCGGATTTGGATCGATGCGACGGGAACGGGC
>JAJFFE010000057.1 GCA_021776775.1 Planctomycetota bacterium
GTCGATGGCCTGGATGAAGTTACGGGCGCCCCGTGTACCTACACGGTCAAGCGGTGGGGTCGCGACGCCGGAAAGCGCCACGGTCGCTACTCGTTCACCGGACTCCATGGCTTGAAGGATTTGGAGGTCCACTACGAGAACGGAGTCCGCAAGGGGCTAGTCACATCCTGGAACGACTTCGGGCAAGTCTGCGGCCAAGGTATGGAGGATCAGTACGAAGAGGTGGAGAGTTGGAGGTCCCCCCCTTGGAGAGGCGACCCCGACGATTCGCAGCTCGACGATGGGCCACACATTCGGAGGTGGCCGAATGGCCAGAAACGATGGGAAGGAACAACTCGAAGAGGAAAGCCGGTCCTATCCACGGTCTGGGATCTTGACGGAACGGTTCTCTGGCAGAGGAAGTACGATACCTCTGGAGACTACGAACAGTACTTCCGTCCTCCCGACATCGACCTGGCGACCACACTTGCCCAGCCGTTCGTGAGCTTTTCGAACGGAAGGCTCACTAGCTATCACCGTTCCGGGTTCAAGGTGATTGAAGGTCAGTATGTAGATGCAGTTCCTGACGGGGAGTGGACCTACTGGATGCTTCCCTACTACCTGAACTTCCCTTGGCTGCCGTCGAATCCTCGACATGGAGAGCGTGCAGGCAACGTCGTGCTGCAGGTGCGATACGTGGGAGGGAACGAAATGGAACGCCGCAATGCCCCTCCTTGGTGGGGGGATGCGGAAGATCAGGAGGCGCCTTCGATGCCCGCTTGGATGAAGGGCGCAAGTGAGCGCGCTGCTCCTGAGGTACAGGGAACCAAAGACAAGGCTCAATGACCCCGTCCTCGGAGTGACCTCCGAAGGCGTAGACCGAATCACCGCGACGGCGGCGACTAAGGACGATTGGCTCCGGAGCACTGGATCTCCCGCAGCGGCGGACGCTTCCATCGCGACGCGAGAGGCTGGCCATGGCCTCGATCGCGCCAACCATCCGGACCGCGACTCTCGCACCTCACAGCCGCGACGACACCCGTAACCATCAATAACGAAGCCGCTTACGACCAAAATGTCCGATCGACTACACCGCACCCGTTTCCCCCGATCTTCCGTAATCAATAAGGGAGACGGCCCCGTCGCCGCGCCGATCCTGGTGAAGCTGCGGTGAAGCGATAGTGAAGTTCCGCTGGCTCGTCCCAGGTCCGATTTGACAGGAAATGCGACGTCCTATGTGCACGATGAGATCCCCGAACGCCCGCGTCGTTGACTTTTGACCGACATCTTGACGTGACCCCCGCGCGCGTAATAGATGAAGAGCCGTCTGGGACGGATCTCCCGGGCCTCTCTTCTCGGTCTAACGTTGGGACTCACAAAGATGAAGCAAGCGATAACTGCCGCGTTGCTAGCCTCGGTAGCACTATGCGCCAACGCCAGCGTCGCCCACGAACGGGACGACGAGATGCACAAGAAAATCGACGGGATCACCAAGAAACTTGATGAGTTGACGATCCAAGCACGTGACCACAAATGGGCAGCCCATTTGTCGTCTCTCAACTCAAAGATCGATTCAATCACGCTCGGCCTGGACACATTACGCCTAAAGAGATCGCTGCTCGACAAGTCGGACACACTCGCGATCAAGGAACTTGAGACCGACATGACCGAGCGCTTAGGGGTGCTCGCAGATTTGATCCGACGACGCGAGCGCTTTGAAAAGGCGACAGAGAGGTTCCAGAAGTAAGACTCACACGGAGTAGACGTATGACCCAGAGGGGATACAATAGCCATCGCCCCCACTCGACCCTAAAGGCCGGAACTCCCGACGAGGTCTATCATGGACGGCCAGCAGAGATGCAACACATCGAGATCAACCGCAACCGTGTAGTTCACCTCCACGTCGAGTTCCTTCACGGCCGCAAACAGCTTCCCGTCGTTTCACTCGAACGCGCAGCTTGATCTATCGCTTTCCGATGCCTGAAGGCAAGCCACGCGATGCGCACGTCATCGGCCGACCGCGCAACTTGCGTTGATGTCGCCGACTCGGTGCGATCGAATGAAGCCTTCAGTCTCTGCTCCAATAATCGGTAGAGGAAAATCGACGTCGAATTCTGAGAATCTCAAGGGGTCAAAGATCGCTGGACTAGCACTAGCACACTCACATGGAGTTCCGTGTTGGCCTGTTTTCTGCTTTGCGGCCGAGTCGCGCTGTTCTTTTTGAAGTCCGCCCGATCTTCCGGGACCTCTTCGTCTACAGCATTCGTCTGAGAAGGGCGTCGTTCAATGTTGGGTCGGAAATTGATGATTCAGCTGGTGACACTTCTGTTGCTGCCGGGGGTTGCGACGACCGAGTACGGCTCGAAGACCGACCCGATTGAGGCGGTTGTAGGAACCGCTGAATACACAGGAAGCATTGGGCAATGGATCCTCCAATTCGATCCAGACGATCAGCCTCATTTCGCCGACACCTATCGTGATCTCTACTCAGCGCTGCCTAGTGACTGTTCGCTAATCGTGGTCGTCCCAAAGGCTGAGGAATTCGACGCGTTCATGGAGACGATTGGGATCAGTGAGATCGATCCCCGAGTACGAGTCGTCGACATCAAGGGCCGCGTCTCCTGTTGGTCCCGCGATCGATACATCCCGTTCGTGAAGTCGGGACGACGCTATGTACTCTTGCCGCGCGAGCTCGAGATACTTGAAGAACGAAAGACGGAGCTCTCCATCGGCCGCGCCCTCCCCAGCCTGTCACCGGGGGTCGAGATCATCGAATCGAAGTTCGATATCGAGGGCGGAAACGTGCTCTTGGATCTCGATCACGTCCTGATCGGAGCTGAGACCATCGAGGACAATCTGGAACAGTTCGATCAGGATTCTGACGCCGTTCTTTCGGCGATCGAGAGCGTGTTTGGTCGCGAACCGGTGGTTGTCGGTGATGTCGACTCGGGCTTGGTACACGCTCACATCGATATGTTCGTGACGATCATCGGCCCTAGGAGGGCGCTCGTCGGGGATCCGAGACTGTCCCAGTCCCTGTTTCGAGTCCGAGAGTTGATCGGGACAGAGTCCACGCAGGTGCGGGATATTGGTGAGTTCTCGGAGGAGACGCAGAGTCACTTCGAAGAGCTCTACGAAGGTGTCGTCAACGATTTGACTGACGCGGGCTTCGAGGTCACGCGTATCCCGATTCTCCACGGAGATGGTGGTGAAGTACTCACGTGGAACAACGCGGTCCTCGAGGTACGCGACGGGAAACGGATCGCGTACGTCCCGCGATATGACGTTCCGTTACTCGACGAGGCCGCTTTCGCGGTCTGGGAAGCGGCGGGGTATTCCGTAAAGCCCCTTCGGTCCGAGTTGATCATTACGCGCGGCGGAGCGATCCGGTGCCTCACGAACGTTGTCGAGCGCCGAAGCTCCCCGCCGGTGAATCCCGCAACCTCCAAGCTGTAGGGTAAGCACGCAAAGAACCGCATGGCTGACTTGGGCTCGGGATTGTCATGAAATGCCGTCCATGAATGGAGGCCAATCATGGCAGGAAAGAACAGTCGACGACAAGAGGTCCGAGGGATCCTAGCGCAGCTCGAGCAAAGCG
>JAJFFE010000058.1 GCA_021776775.1 Planctomycetota bacterium
GTGACAAATCTCGTCGACAACGCGATCCGTCACGGCCCGCCGTCCGCTTTGGTACGGGTCCGGGTCGAATCCGACAGCAGTGGCATTGTGCTTACTGTCGACGATGAGGGCCCCGGGATCGCGCCCGAACACCAAGCTCGAATCTTCGACCGCTTCTACTGCGCGGATCCCTCGCGCAAGGGCATGAGCACCGGACTCGGGCTGTCGCTGGCGGCGCAGGCGGTCGAGGCGCACGGCGGCCGGATCGAACATGAGACCCGGCCCGGTGGCGGCACGACGTTTCGCGTGAGACTACCCTCCCCCTCGCGCGACTGACTGAACCCCGCTAACAGCTCTCGTGCACAGCGCGCTCCTTGCTGGCCCCAATCTAGTTCTCGCACCGAGTTCCCGATCTGCTTCGTCCGGATGCGAACGACCTGGCTACGAGTCGCACGAGTCGCGACGTCTTCCAAGCTCGTCGTTCAAGCAATCGAGTTGATTCGACGTTTGCGGTTCGTGCCCGCGCTCCGGCGGTGTAGCTCTTTGACAATCGTGCGTTGCGGATCAGAGGCACGATGCTCGCTTCTTCATGAGCAAGTCGTACACGGCGGTCGTGTCGTACGCGCCGTCTGCGGTGAATCGATCCATCGGACAACCGACTTGGCTAAGCAGCCCAGGTACAACACTGGCGTCGTCCATGTTGCTCTCGGTTTGCCCTCTCGCGACGATGAAACCGGGCTCGTCCGTTTCTAGCTGCATCCGGAGGCGGCGTGGGCTCGTCAAGAACGAAACGCCCGTTCACAACTCGTGCCTTCATAACCATCCTATTCTTCGCCTTCGACGGAACGACTCCCGCATTCCCGGCGAACGAAGAAGCCAACGAAGAAGCCAACGAAGAAGGGAGTCGGACGGTCACCGAACTTCACTCCCTCGAAGTCCTACCGGCGCGCAACATTAGACGTGCAATCGACGAATGGCGAGCGCTCAACGACACGCCGGACTCCGAAGCGGAGACCGAGACGCTTCCAACGGTTTGACGAATGGGACACGGTCGAACCGAACCGGAGCGCTTCTCAGCTGTACGATTCTCGGGCAATCGGTTTGGGTGTGGTCAGCCCATGGGGCACCCGGTACTCTCGAAGCGGGAGCACTCGACGACGCTAGCCGCAGCGGAAGTGACGCTTCCGAAGTCCATCTCGACACTTGGAGGAGAAAAAGGATGTTACCTAGTCCCGCCTTCCTGCCTTCCGTGGTTCTGGGCGTCCTCTGCCTGGCGTCGATCGCTTTGGGCCAATGCAATCCGGTCGACTTCCCGACGCCTTCGCCAACCTATGCGGTGGGCGATGACTCGCGCTACGTCGCCGCCGCAGACCTCGACGCCGATGGCATTCTCGACCTCGCGGTGGTGAACCGGGCTGCGGACACTGTGAGCATTCTGATCGGAAACGGAGACGGGAGCTTTTCTATCAACATCGATTTCCCGTGCGGCGAGACACCCGAGGTGGTCACGATCGCCGACCTCGACGATGACGGAGACCTCGATCTTGCCGTCACGAATCGCACCGAAGCCGAACTGAGTCTGTTGCTGGGTGACGGTAGTGGAAGTTTCGGCCCCCCGATGAGCGTCCCCGTCGGCCTGGGTCCAACCTCCATCGCGGTTGCCGATCTCAATCAAGACGACGTTCTCGATCTCGTCGTGGGTCACAATAGCGCGCCTGGAGTGGGCGTCCTGTTGGGTCTGGGCGGAGGACTCTTCGATCCCATGGTTACTTACAACGGTGGGGTCCTACCTACAGCTGTCGTCGTGGGTGACATCGACAGCGACGGGCTCTGGGATCTCGTTGCGGCAGACCGCGCCAGCGACCAGGTGAACGTGCTGTTAGGGGCTGGCGACGGTACGTTTGCTCCGAGAGTCCCTTATGGCACAAGTGGCGCGCCCGATGTCGTTGAGATCGCAGACCTCAATGGCGATTGTGTACTCGACTTGGTGACGGGCAACTTCGACAATTTCAATGTACTTTCCGGCACCGGAGACGGCACATTCGAGCCCGCGGTTGCGTACTTTCTGGGCACGGTTGTCGGTCGACTCGCTGTCGGTGACCTCAGCGGGGACGGGGTCCCCGATCTCGCGGTGGCCAACTACACAGGCGACAACATCCGAGTCATCGTTGGAAGCGGCGACGGCACCTTCGGCCCCCCCGAGGTATATGACGCCGGAGACGGTACGTCGGGCGTTGCTATGGCCGACCTCGACGACGATGGGGCGATCGACCTTGTCGTGACGAACGCGAGAGACGACAACGTCGGTGTGATGTTGAACCAGTGCGGCTTTGCCCTCGGAGAGTTCGTACGTGGCGATTGCAACGTCGACGGGACCGTGAACATCGCGGACGTCATCTTCGAGCTCGACTTTCTCTTCGCTGGTGGTTGTTCGGGCACGTGCGAAGATGCATGCGACGCCAACGACGAAGGAACGATCGACATCTCGGATGTCATCTTCGTACTCTCGACGCTGTTCTCGGGGGGTCCCGTCCCTCCTGCCCCCGACGGAATCTGTGGAGCAGATCCGACTCCCGATGGACTAATTTGCGATTCCTACTCCGGCTGCCCGTAGCAAGCTGTTGAGTTCGTCATTCCGGCCGGGGATCCGAGATTCCGTCGCCCAGCACCACCGCCATGCTGGACGCAAGCTGCGGGCTACACCGCCTACAGCGAAGGTGCAGTAATCTCCGAAGATGAACTTCTGATCACCGATGGTCCCTTCGGTTTCCCTGAAATCGAAAGCCAAGAACCCACCGTCGATCGAACCCGGCTCATCCCCTTACGGCCCCGAGCCGTGACGATTTTACGTCTCCGGTGACCTGGGCCTCGAGCAGCGCCAACATTCAAGGGAAAGCCGAAGGCTCCTCGGCCCGTCACACCGGAACCCGACGTCGACGTAGCCCACGCTTTCATGTTTCGAGCCAATGTTCGCTCCACGGACGGAGTTTCCAGACGATCCTGGCCGGCGAAGCTAGGGACAACCACTCGCCAGGCAGGGCGCCAATGCGTCCGCCGTCGGGTCCGTGCCACAGGTTGAGCCCGGAGCTGGCAGTGTCGTGGTGGATCCGAAGAGATAGTCGAGTAGGAACACGGCATCGCCGATATCGATGGTTCCGTCATCGGTGACGTCGCCGGCGTCTTCACAGCCAAGGTCTTGTCCACCGCCGAAGAGGTGACTGAGCAATGTGATCGCGTCGGAGACCTCGATGGCGTCATCGTGGTTGGTATCTCCGCGTTGGAACGGGTACGTCGTCGAAACGGATCCGTCGAGCAAAGTGGGCAGGGTAGTAATCGGCA
>JAJFFE010000059.1 GCA_021776775.1 Planctomycetota bacterium
CCAACTCGCGGAGGATCTGCTCAATCTCGTCGAGGATCGGTGTCGCGTGTTCGCTTCGCGATCGTGCGCGAGCCGCGGGGGCGAGGTTCTCTTCACGTGCTTGTTTTTCGATACCGTACAGCCTTGCGATCAACTGAAGTACGGGCTTAGCTCGGCGACCCGTGGTCTTTGCTGCTTCGACGAACTTGCGACGAGCATGGGCCCAGCATGCAACATCGACGATCTCTTTTCGTTCGTTGATCGCGCTGTAGCCTTTGTACCGGTCCGTCTGAAGGATGCCGTTGTATCCTTCGAGGAACCCAGCCGGGTGATCGCCCGAACGCCCGCGGCAGTAGTCGTAGACGATCGTTCCTCGGGGCTGCGCGTAGGCCCAGAGGTATCCTCGGTGGGCGCCCGGTTTCTGTTTCTCTGTCTTCAGAACTGGGATCGTCGTTTCATCTGCTTGTAAGCAGTTCGACGCCAGAAGTTCTTCGCGCATCGCGACGACGATCGGCGCGAGTCGATCTGCGGCCTGGATTCCGTATTCGCAAAGGGTCCGATCGGAGATCTCGACCCCGCCACGACGAAAGATCGCCGACTGGCGATAGTAGGGGCAGTGGTCCACAAACTTCTGAACCACGATGTGTGCGCGCGTTTCGTCCGTGACTTGAGTCTTTGGGAACGCCGCTGGCGGTAGCGGTGCGCATCGCACCCCACCTTCTTTGCAACCGCATGCGTACTTATGCCGCCGGGTTTCGAGCACGACCATGCGTGCAGGGATCAGATGAGCTCGCTCTGACTTTTCATAACCAATGTCTTCGAGGCCCTCACCGCACTGATCACACTGCAGCTCACTCTCGTTGAGCTTGAGATCGACGATCTCTCGTTCGACGTCCTCACTGAACCGCGGCTTCCTCTTCTTGCGCTTCTTCTTCGGAGGCGGTTCAGTCTCGTCTTCGTCGGGATCCGCGACTTCATACTCGGCGTCGGCGAACAGTTCGGACTGGAAGGGCGCGTCCGGAGGAAGAACCTGCTTCTCGGAACGACGTCCATAGAGCAGATGCTGCAGCTTGTCGATCTTGGCCGTCAGAGCCGCAATCTTGTTCGCTTGCTCCGCGACCGCTTCAGCGACGATCGTTTCGTGCTCGACCTTGGTAATGACTTCCGGGCTGCTCATAGGCATCGGAATAGTCGGTGTGCATCACGTCGTCAATAGATTCGTTTCAACGTTCTGCCTTTTTGGTTCGATCGGGCGTCGACGATGCCATCTTCGATGAACTGCGTCGCGGAAATCGATTCCCTCGAGAAGCATCGACAGCTCTGCCGGCGTGACCTCCTTCGCGGCCTCGGTCGAGCTCGGCCATGCGAAGCGCCCCCCTTCGAGACGCTTCGCAAACAGGCACAGCCCCGAGCCATCCCAATAGATCGCCTTGAGTCGATTCTTTGAGCGATTGCAGAACACGATGAAGTCGCCGTCTGTGATGCTTCGTGCCAAGTCCTCTTCAACAATCTGCGCAAGACCGTCGAACGCCTTCCGAAGATCGGTCACACCGCACCGCAGGTAGATCCGCGTTCCTGCGCCGAGACCGATCATGAGGCCAAAGCTTCGCGCAGCCGCTGCCACTCCTCGACCGATGCGTCCCGAGGCACTTCGATGCGCAGATCACCGCACTCAATAATGAACCCGACGGCGACCAACGTCGATGGACTCGTAGGCGTGACCGCAACCAGCGCTGTCTCTCCCGAGATCTCACGCTCAAGGCGTTCGCGACGAAGCCAGTACTGAAGTGTGCTTGTCGAGATTCCCTCGCGCTCCGCGAACTCACGCTGGGTCAGCCCGCTTCGTTCGAGCTGCGCCAGGATTCCTCGGACCTCTTGTCGTCGATTGTTCTTGCCTGCCATGATTGGCCTCCATTCATGGACGGCATTTCATGACAATCCCGAGGCTCCGTCAGCCATGCGGTTCCTTGCGTGCTTACGTCTAATTGTTTCGAAGACGATTGGACCGTTGGCGCTCTTCCAATCTCGGACGCCGCATTGACGCGAACAAAACCGCGAGGGCTTACCCTGACCTAGGGGCAGCTTGAGAATGACACGCACTCCAAGCCGTCGCTAGTCTCGTCGCTTCCGCAAGCCGGATACGGTGGTGCCGGGGCGGGGCCGCCTGAGAATAGATTCGAGAGTAAGAAGATACCGTCGGCGACATCCAGCCCGCCATCGTCGTTTACGTCGCAAGCTTGATCGCACCCTGGATTGGTACCGCCTGAGAACAGGACTCCTAGAAGGATGATTGCGTCCGCAATGTCCAGCAAGGAGTCTTGATTGCAGTCGCCTCGAACAAAGTCAGGCTCTTGGCACACATCGGGAACGCCGTCTAGGTTGGCATCCGCAAGTGTACCGTCGGCTATGTCGCAAGTGTCGGGTATCGAGTTTCCGTCGCAGTCTAGAACAGTGCCTTCAGCTATGTCGCAACTGTCGGGTATCCAGTTCCCGTTGCAGTCGAGGACCGCGCCGGTGGCGATCTCGAGAACGTCCGCGATGCCGCTGGCCGTGCAATCCGTCACCGCGAACGGGTAGCTTTCTAGGAACGTCGCCAGGTCTTGATCGTCAATGTCGGTGTCCGCGTCGTAGTCGAAGTAGTCCAGAGCAGCGAGCGGTGGCTCGACGAACCCTGCTTGATCGAGCGGACCGCTGAACGCTAACATCAACTCGTCGAAGTCGTCTTCGTCTAGCACTCCATTGTTGTTGTAATCGCCACGAATGGAATCTACGGTAACCGGGACGGACGCGGTCAAGGATTCGAACATGACCTCGACGACAAACTCCCCGACGCCGACCCCAGTCACCAACCTGTCGACCGTCACAGTCCCCGTGGGATCGAGGTCGACGAACAGTGCTTCGCTCGTTACGTCCCGTTCGACTCCATCCGAAAACGTGGCGTATACGGTCAGTCGGTTCGAGTTTGCGTATGATCCCAGCCCCATCGACTCAGGGATCACTGTCAGCAACTCGGCGGTAGCGGCGATCGAGACCGCAAAGGTCAGCGGTTCAGATCGGTGAGAAACTCCATCGGAGTCACGGCCGATGGCAAGGAACGTGACCTCACCAAAAACTTCGGCAGGTACTTCGACCGAAACGTTCGTTGTGGTCGTTGAGAACATTTCGACCGCTCCTTCGGTAACGAGGACTCCCTCGTCGATATCGATCCCTGGCGGCAGAGTCAGGTCGAAGTCGAGTGCCTGACCCGGGACGACAACGGTGCCTTCTTGCGGGCTTGACAGGGTCAGGTCGGCGAGGAGATCCGTCGATGGTCCGCTGGGTGCTGGCGGGCCGGCCAGGGCAATCGGGTTCGGGAATCCCGGGTGGAACAAGCTGGGGTCGGAGTCCAATCTGGCCTGCAATAGCTCCACGACACGCTCAGCGGATTCCTCTTGCACCGTAACATGCACACCGAGTGTTGACGGACTCGGACTCAAGCCGAAAACGGTGACGAATTCAGAGGCGAGTGACGACCGCTGACTTGGCTCTGACACTAGTAAGTCGTGGGCCACGCCGTCGTGAACGTCATCGATCCCCCCGGCTGCAGCTCCCACAACGGCTACCGCTGTCGTCACGCCTCGAACCCATGGGATACTTCGCAGCGGCGCTGGGATCAGATCCGCGATCTCGGACAAGATCCCTGCGAGCGCGGTGATGTCGGATCCTCCCTCGCCGACGATCGCGTGAACGGGAACGTCGGCAGTGTCGCCGAAAGCACCTAGATATTCCGCCATCCAGTCTTCCCTAAGATCGGATACGGCTCCATTCCCACTCGACATCGAGGGCATCACCAAAGCAAGAGCAGCGCCAAAGGGCGTCACCGTGCCATCGAAGTTGACGAGCGATTCCGCCAAACCCGATCCACTGTGAGGGCTGCACAGCGTAATCAGTTTGTGGATGTTGTCTTGGTATCTGCCCGAGCTGATGTGTAGGCGAGCGAGGACTCCTCCCATGCTGTGACCGACGACGTCTGCCTGTGCGGTCGCAATCCCGACGTTTCGTCGTGCTTCTATTGTCTCAGCGATCTTGTGGCGGATTCTCGGCAAGTTATCAGCGAATAGCACATCGTTCGGGTAGCTGGGTCGTTTGATGAATCCAAAGGTCCCGGGTGACTCGGTCTCGATGTACGGGGGGGTTCCCCAACAATCTGGACCGTTTGACCAAAGCCCGTGGAACATGACCACGGGCGGTCTGTATAGCTCTAGCTCTTCCACGCTCGCAGCGACTAGGCCATCAGATGAGTCATAGAACTCGACGTCAAACAAGATCGCCCGAGAGTCGAAAGGCTCATCGTCGGGGGAAGGCGGAGTCGGTGAACTCTCACGAACATAGTTCAGAGGGCCAGTGAGTAGTACGCTTGCGACCCAAACCGGATCCGGTTCGCCGGGAACAGTCAGTTGAGTCGTTGGGATCGTGATCTCTCCGACGACCGGGTCATAGGTCTCGGAAGGCTGAAACGGCGCTACGACCTGGAGGCCGGGATCACCGGTTGGCCGACTGAGAAACTCGGAGTTGTCGTTCAACCTGAATTTGACGTAGGCGGCGTCCACTGGGGATTCCATCGTCACCAGCACGCGCGAGACGCCATCGGCTGTGATACCGACGGCTTCTGGAAAGCCCAAGTCGTAGTAGTCCGGAATGCTGAGATCCGTGATGGTCGGATCGATTTGCTGCATTACTACCGACGGGGCTTCAAGTCCGCAGCTGCCCGGGAGCGGAATAGTAAGTGTGAACGACAGGTCGACGGAGGTCAGTACGCCGCCGCCGACGATCCCCCAGACGGAATCATAGGAATCATCCTCTGTGCACTCAAGGTATGAGAAGACCATCTCAGGGCAGGTTCCGTAAAACACCATTGGAATGACGATTGTCTCTGGCAAACCTGAGACGTCAAGCAAGTTTATAGAGGTGTAATCCGTCTCATGACAACTCGGATGGTCGACCGGGCTGTCAACAGTCTGACTAGATAAATTACCGATTTCCATGCCAGTCAGGTCCAAGACCGGGACCGACGGGTAAGAAACACTCAGCGCAAAACATTCAGTAACGAGACGGAGGCCTACGAGTGAAGTCCCCGGCGGAAACTGAAGAGTGACGTCTACTTCGACAGCGGAGCCACTGATGTCAGTGCACTCCACAGCAGTAAGACCCTGAGCAACGCAGTCAGCCGAACATGAAATCAGGGTGAGTGCCACGGTGATCAATAATCGTGGTGCCATGAGGCCTCTTCCGTTTGGGACGATGATATCGTTCGTCTCATCGTTGGGGTTGTCAACCAAGCCGACGTGCCACCGGCGGATCCGAGGCCTGTGGCCACTGCAGCCAGATGATCTCGTTCGTAGTCGTCGTTCTGCTTTTGACTTTATGACGAGGTGGGGCAGTCTTGACGGGACGAGTTTCGTCCCGTCAACTTACGGAGGGTACCGGAAACTAGTCCTGCTCACGTATTCGGCATCTAGTCTCGGCGAAGTCGCTCTTGCGCACGCAACAGGCGTTTTTTTTCTTCCTCCCTGCGGTCCGCCGTCGCTTGTATCTTCGCCTTTTCATGCTCGATGATCTCGGCGCGAAGCTCTTTCTTCCGCGCGTCGATCTCAATCCGAAAGATCTCGGTATCACGAATCTCGTCGTACAGCATGCTCGTGAGGCAAGGCGTCTTGTGACTTAGTTCGAGCATTGTCTCGCAGAGATGTTTCCGGTCAGGCTGATAAGAGCCTAGCGTTGGTATCATCTGGCCCCGTGACATCAGCCACACTATGCCGAGCCGATCCTGCGCCTCGTAGTCTGCGAGCCATGCCCTGGCTGAGATTGGCTCGAATGTTTCGGTGCACTGGCAAATCGTCGGGTCCTTGGAAGACGCGCGACCATCTACAGGCGTAGCTTCCTCGCATCCGAACACAAGAACGGTTACGGCAAGCAAGCTAGTCAGAACCCTCGCAAGCATGAGTCAACCTCTTCGGCCGTGTGGCTGGAACCCAAATCCTCGGGGCCAAGTACTGGCAAGTCAAGTGACGCTAAATCTGGCGGGGTCTCTTCGTTTGTTACCGAGCGGATCGCGTCTCACGTTCACGCCGTCCTTCGTGTTCCAGCTATCTGAGAGTCGTGGAAGCGGTCAGAATCCGCCTGGAAGATTCGGCCCACTCGTCGCGCAGAGACCCATCGATTCCGGCCGAAACTACAAGTCCGGTTGACGACGTTCTTGCGGTGTCGCAGGGTTGGCCATCCCAGTTGGAAACGGAGTCGTCGATGTTTGAAGCTAGTTCAAGACAATCGCGCCGCGACCCGGCTCGAGAAACTTCGCGGCCTGATGCTGTTCGAGATCGGGGAGCGGGACGGTTCGGGGTGCGGGAGTGAGCGACGCAGAGCTCCTTGTCGTGATTGCAGTGATCGTTTTGTTCACTGCCGCGTTCGTTTGGTGGGCGATCGCGACTAGGAAGTCTATCGCGTCAACGGATGTCGCTCAGCTGGACAGTCTCCGTCAGGCGTATCAAGATGAGAACCTTCGAGTAGAGTCCACTCGTGTCGCGCCCGGTGCTGGCAAGGGAGTCAGAGTTAACGTCGACATCACAAACGATGGCGATCGCCCGATTGAGGATGTCCTCGTTCGAGTTCACTTCTACAATCGCTCGCCACTAAGGAAGGACCCTGACACTCCGATTGGGTCCGCGACGTTTCGCCCACTCGGGAAGGATGAGCACATTCCCCCTGAGACCACCGCACCGCTATCCCACGAGACCAAGCCTCCGAAACAGTGGGACGGTGTATCGGTCGATGCAAGCGTCGTCTCGTGGATCTTTGGCGACGTTAACAATCACCGGCGTGGATACTAGAGGTAAGGGCCTTGCGGTATCTGGTTGACCTTTCGCGCTCTTGATGTGGATACTGACTCGATGGAACGGATAGGCCGTTTCAGCGAAGGAGTCGTCCATGAAGCGCCTATTGCAGCTCGCCGGCATCGCCGGGTTCGTCGGCATGTTCAATGTCGTTTTGCTCGTCGTCGTGATCGGCGTCGTCTCGGTAGAGGCCGGCCCGACTGCTTCGGGCAATGGCGATTGCAACGGCGACGGTTCTATCAACCTCGCCGACGCTGTGTATCTCTTGACGCACATTTTCGAAAGCGGCCCTGCGCCGGTAGCACTTGCCCAGCCGTGCTGCAACGTGTCACAAACCAACTGGGACGCACTTATCACAATCGACTCGGTTAATCACCCAGCGGTTGGCTTCGGTGGAATCCTGCTGCAGCCGCTGGAGGTCATCGACGTCATTGAGGTTCCAGCCGACAGGTGGTTGGTGATTCACGAGGGCAGGGTCACGGGGCCGGACGCCCTTCAGTCTCTGAACTATGTGGACATGGACACGACCGGAACCGTCCACGACCTCGCTAGCGTCTTTGCAGTTCGTCGCGTGTTCGGGGAGTTCGGAGCTTCGGACTATCCCAAGCATGCCTTGGCCATTCCTCCGGGCGCGACCATTAGGATGCAAAATGGCAGTACGTTTGACATAGTTTCCTATCACTTCAGAGGGGTGCTATTAGAAGCGGGAACCACTTTCATGGGCGGGCCGCCACCTGAAGACCGTGTCCGAGCGGTCTCCACCACCCTACCAGACGTCTACCAGGTCCCGGTGGATAGGGGGTTGGTCCTCGACAGCACCGCTTCAGACGTATTGATCCTTCAGTACGAACTGGGTGGTCAGACTGTGAAGGTCCGAGGCGGATCCGATTCGGCACCTCAACCTGTGACCTATTCGGGCGAGCAGACACCCCTCTACTTTCCACCAGGTGCCTTGGTTCAGATAGGATCCACCGGTTTCGCGGGACACCACCTCACCGGGTACTTGGTAGAGGTGCCGTAACTCGGAAGACGCGTGAGTGGGCTCGCTCCCAAGAGCGTCTCGTCAAGCCGTGTCCGATTTCAGTCGGCGATTTGCTATCGGTCTCATCCTCAAGGTCCTGCGGGTCGCGGTTGCGCGGAGTCGTGACCAGTCGTGTTCGAACGAACAAAGGAAGACGACGCGCCAACCGCTCCCTTGATCGCTCCGTGTTTCGCAGGCTTCCTGACGATCCTCGAAGAGTCATCGACGCATGCGCCAACGACTGGGGCCGTTCGCCGTTCGGTACCGCCTCGGTGAGATGGCTCGTCGTCTTCTTGAGGTGGGCAAGTGAACTACCAGGACGTGAATGTTGTTCACCGTCGGATTCCGATGGGGCCGTCGGATGTTCAGTCGTCCATGATTGCCTTGACGGACTTTCGGAGCAGCGCCAACTCGCTTCGGAACTCTGAGTTTGCGGCGAGTAGCGCTGCGTCGCGATTCAAATTCACCAGGCGGTTCATCATCTGGAGAAGTTCTGGGTCAATTCCGTCACGTTCGAAACCAACGAACAGATTGGGAAGATGGGTAAGATAGAACTTATCAATGCATTTAAACACTCGACGTCCACGGTCGGTAAGGAGGATCCGATTTTCACGAGAGACCTTCTCCGTGCTTACGAGTTTCAAGGCTCTAAGCTTGTCGACTAAGGCCCGGACAGCTCCGTCTTCTTTGACGAGAGTTTCACGTAGCTTTGGTTGAGGGAAACCCTCAACACCAGCATCGTATGCCGACAGCAAGACCTGGTAGCTATCGGCGTTGCCAGGTAACAAAGAACCCAAGAACGCTTCCTTTAACTGTTGGAACCGAATCGACGACCGATGGAGCGCGGCTGCCAACGCCTCAAGATCGTCTCGCCAGTCCATCTCGCGGCCGAACTCATCCTTCAGCTTCAAATGTAGTGAGTTGCGGAACGTTTCATTGTTAGTGATGGCGCCCTCCTCGACTGCGTCCAGAGTGTGAAGTTGAGATGTGAAGAATACCGTACTGGATACTAGTATTGAATGGTGGTGTTGGACGGTGGTGTTGGATGGCGCCATCGGTATGAGGTTGTTGTTGCAAAAGGAGTTATGGGAATACTGTTGCTTGAATGGTGCTCACCGGGACTGTTTACTCGCACGGGCTAGAGGTGCGACGGAACAAGAGGCCGTGGCCCCGCGCTGTACCCATCGACAGAAGGCTCGACGGTAGCGGGCTGCTGTTGGGGTAACTGGGCGTTTCGAAACTGTAGAAGAATTGCGGGCTGCTCAGTGAAGCCTGAGCGAACATCAGAGGAGGGCGGAACGAGAATGAAGGACCTCGTCAGGAACGATGTGAAGAGTTATCTGCACGCTGCCCGGACGCTGGGCAATCAAGGGTTCCTCAAGGATGAAGATTGGATGTCCCACGATCCTGAGGTAGTGCTCCGGGTAATCCAGCCGCTCCTTGAGCAGGTGTTGCCGTTGGGGGGCGCCTGGAGCTTGCTTGAGTCGTTTGCCCGGGAAGACGCACGAGACATCTTGGGCGAGCGCCTGTTCCTTTGGACCGCCCGTGCGGACGTTTCGACTGAGCCCGTCGACTATTGGGAGCGTCAGTTTGACGAGTTGACGGCGACTGAAGACGAAGAATGGAAGCACTACCAGAACCATCAACGACACTTTGCGGAGTGGAAAGATCGGATCGAACGAAAAGCCGAACAGTACTCCGGGGTGAGCGTCAACTTCGACTCCAGCGGCAGCGTCAATGTGCATGGCTACGGAAACGGAGTTCGATGGACCGAGAAGTACGCTCGCCGTATCGGGGCAGTTGCCAGCCCGAGGGAGCCCGGCTGCCGTACGGACAAGACCAGCTTCATGGACGAGAAGCGTGCAGAGTTCAGCGGCCAGCTGATCGGGGAGTTGGCCGAGGCTTCAACGAAAGCGCGACGAATCGCTAGCGAACTCGTCGTCTCTCCTGAGGCCGCGAAGCGGATTCTCGAGGCGCGTAGTTGTCTCCAGGCCGCCGAGGAGAAGACGCTTTCTGAATCGCACGAGAAGTACGACGCCGATCTCATCAAGATCCATGCTAAGCGGGACGCGGCTGTGGCGGCGGCTGAGGACGTCGCGCGCGAGAAGCAGTCAGATTTGGAGAGATCGGAGGCGCAGCGAATTCTCACGACCCTGGCCGCGGTCGAAGTACGCTTGCGGGAGCGTGAGGAGGGCCACGTTCGAGAGGTACGGGAGCTTCGAGCTGCGCACGAATCGATCCTAGATGAGTTCGATGTTGAGTCCGCTCAGTTGCTCGAGCGGCGCCGCGCCGACTTCCACGAAGAACACTGCGCCCTCCGGCGTGCGTTGTCTGTGCTTCGCCCGGGATGCGAACCTCCGAGCGGTTCGAAGGACGTAGAAGCCGAGGTCTCTGCGCTCAGCCAATCGCGAAGGATCATGCGATCGAGACTGCTCGAAGGACAAGCGGGCGAGTTACGAGAGCTTGAGGCCCGGGAGGTGACGACTGACGTTCGGGGACGGGAGTTCCAGCGTGCCGAAGCACTCGTCCAGTCCGACATCGAGTCCGAGCGGTGTCGGCTAAAGGCGATCCTTTGCGAAGAGCTCGCTCTCCTTCGTCAGGAGTACGCGAGACTTGAAGCGGATCTGATTGGTCAGTTCGAGAGCGAGAAGAGTGCGGTTCGCGAGTGGCATCGCAAGCAGCGGGAGGGGCTCCTTCCCGATTGTATTACGTCCGTCGCGGAGCGGGTGAGCTGGCTGACCGTTGCCGAGAAGCAGGGCGAAAGAGGGATCTAACGAGAGGGATAGCCATGGAGTGGAATGGTGCCTACCGCTACGAAGGGCTTGAGTCGTTGCTTGAGGGCCTTGGGTACAACGTAAGATGGAGAAATTGGGACGAGGAACGATTCGACTCGCAACGCGGTCGAGTGTTATGGAATCTCATCGAAGGGTCCGCGACTTGCCGAGAGACCAGCTGCAGAATTGAGTTCCGGATCGACGACTTCGAAACCCGAATCTTTATGACCACGCGCCCGATGTTGACAAGACACGAGCAAACCCAACACGCAGTTCGGTTCGCTGAACACATTGAGAAGGAAGGTGGCAGACTTTAGGGGAATCAATACTGTCATGCGAAGCGAGCGCATGCATGGTGGTCTCGATTCCGTGACATTTGTCTTGGAAGATGAATGGCTCCGAACGCGAGTGTTTCAATTTTTCAACCCGGCGCAACGGAGTCAGTGGCTTCTAGCGCATGCCCATTGACTTGCTAGCTGACGAACCGACTTAGGCACGCCGTTTTCCCTGGATCGTGTCTTTCCGGGTTCGTTGCTGCCCTGGAACGGGGGGCGCGCGGGCTTCAGATCAAGGGTCCGAGTTAGCTGATTTGACCAACAAAGGCCGAAGATCTCTTACGTACCGCCTCGTTGGGGCTGCAGATAGATCCGTGTCGTTGCGTTTTTTCGGCTCACTTTGGCGTTCAAGGATCGCCGCGAGTTCGTGGGCTAGCCACCGACCCCGGCGCGTTGGCGTCTGTCCGCGTTCTCTCCGTCGAGCGCGTCCACATCGTTGTCGAGCTGATCAGCGTGGATTTCGAGATAGTGTTTCTGCACGGTTTCGATGTTCTTGTGCTGGGTCAGTTCCATCGCACGCTCCATCGGAACGTTGGCGGTCGCGAGCCTCGTTGTGAAACAGCGACGCAGGTCGTGAAACGTCAGGCCGCCAAGCCCGGCTCGCTTCACCGCCGCGGGGTAGCTCTTACCGATGTCCGTGACCCCGAAGACCAGGGCGTCCCGTGCTAATCGTTCGGTCAGATTGATCGGCTCCTGGCCCTTCTTGACGGGCTTCTTCGCTTCCTTCACCAGCGCCCGGCGGTACTCGTCGAGCGCTTGCGCGACCGCCCGGGACATCGGCACCTGAAGGTCACGGTTTGCCTTGGTGATCTCGGCCGGGATTCGCCAGCGTCGCCGCTTCGTGTCGAAGTGTTTCCAGCGGAGCGCGGTGATCGTCCCGCGTCGCAATCCGGCGTGGAGGCCGCAGATCACCATCGGTGCCAGGTAGAGCGGGGCGCCGGCAGCGGTTTGATCCCATTTCGTGGGTTCGGCAGTCGACTTGCCGCCTTCGATTCCTCCGGCGTTGCGCTTGGCCTTGATCGAGACGATCCGGGGTTCGCGGCGACACGCGTTCAACAATCGCTCTTCATCCTCGGGGGAGAGCGTGCGGATGCGGCGCTTCGGTTCGCCCGAGTGGCGTTTGACGGCAGTCGACGGGTTCTTCGAGGAGAGGAAACCCTCCTCGTCGCAGAAGCGGAAGAAACACCGCAGCAGTGTCAGGTCGTTGTTGACGGTCGTGGCGGTGAGGAGCCGTTCCGTCCGGGCTTCGCCGGGGAGCGTGCCCTTTTTTCGAAGGCGGAGGTACTCGCGGATCATGGGAGCCGTGACCTCCGAGAGTCGCATCTTCCCGAACCACGAGACCCAGAAACGGCGCATTCCGTCGATTTTCTTGAAGTGCCAATCGCCGACCTGGCCGTCTTTGGCCTCGAGCCAGCGCTCGTACGCCTCGACGAACGTGATTTTTTGGATCTCTTGCTCTCGAGCGCGATCGGGTCCCAGACCTTCTTGGATCTCACGGGTCCGGCGCCATTCGACGGCAGCTTCACGCGTCTTGCACTGGGTGGAAATCCACGAGTTTCGACCGAGCGCGGGGTCGTAGACGCGGCAGTAGTAGACGGCGGATCGCTTGCCGCGAATCGTTCGTCGTTTGGGTGTTCCGTACGTGGCCAAGGAGCTCATTTTCTGGCGACCGAAAGGGTGCGTTTCGAAAGGCGGCCCCATGGCGACCCGTCATGGAGCGTCTACCAGCATTTACGTAGATCGACCAGAAAGACGTAAATACCTACCGAATTCAGGTACTTACGAATATGAGGCGATGTTAGGAAAAGAGCAATACTACGATCATAATCCCTAGGTCCTTGGTTCGAGTCCGAGTACCGGTACTTTAACTCTGGGGGAGACCCCCAGACCCCCCATTTGTTGCTCGCTCCGTTGATAGTTCCTTGGGTTCGGATCTTTGCGGGATCGCACTGTGTGCGTCGCTCCGCTCTGTGAGACCAGGCAATTCGGGGGCTGCGCCCCCGGACCCCCGTTTGCTTTGCGCGGGGGCGGGCCCATGGGGTCGTGTCTTGTCATTGCAGATTCTTCACTGGGGGTCGCAATCACTGCAGTTTGCACCTGCAGCGGAGACCCTGGAGTCGTTGGGTGGTCGGTATGCTGCTTGCCCTGTGTGCGGTGCATTCACGATCAAATGCCAACGGAAGGATCCCCATGAACGCACCAGCTGCTCCAACTCGCACTCGGTACAAAGTCGAGTACTTGGATCGGGAGATCGCGGCCATTGCGAGGCGCGCCGAATGGTTCGAGCCCGAGATACGGGAGATGATTCTCAACGCTGTAGATCGATTCTTCGCTGCGCGGAGTCGGGTCAGCAAACTGATCTACCGGGAGAACAGTCACGCTCAATTGCTCGACTCTCCTGTGTTTCGAGACCATTGGCACGCCATGCTTCGATGTTTCTCGGAAGCAGATCGTCTCGCTAGAAACGCGTGGTACTTCCAAGGAGACCCGCTCGCGTCGATGGACCGCGGCGAAGCTCGAACCGGTGGGGTCTCCGTCATGCTCCCCGATCCTTCGATACCCAATCCCGAGGCTCTTCCTCCAGAACCCAGTCCGGAACCGCCGAGTACGCCGCGCCCCGATCCGATCCCTTCGACTCCCGGTGATCGTCCCGATCCCGACACGCCCGGCGAGCTGCCGTATCCGGAAGTCCAGCCGCCGCCGCGGAGAGTCGACCAACCGCCGGTATCGCAACACGGAGCAACACGGTGCGGCACGATCGGGTTCTCGGCTTCGTTCGACTCGCTCCTCAGCTAGGTAGCCCGACGGCGTTGCGGTTACGCATCGACGCTCGGCGTCCTTCGTGGGTTGGTGACTTTCCCGACTCAAGAGCAGGACCAGCGCCACCCAGCTACCACCGCGCTGCTTCGCACTCCCTTTTTCGGCAAGCCAACGTTTTCGTGTGGGTTGCCCATCTCTGGGCCTTTGCTCGCGGGTCGGTCGTCCTGGTACACTCGCGCGGGTTGCCCTCAGGGAAGGAATCGTGGTGCCAGTCTCAAGTGGACAGAAGCTCGATCCGGCGGCATTTCTGAGCCGTGGGGGTCAGACGTAGGTCTGAGGTCGTAGGTTCGAGTCCTGACCTCTTCCTCGCGGGACGTATCGAGACAATGGGGACATGGAACGACCAGAGATTACTGCGGATGAGGTTCGTCGGATTGCTGCCTTGTCGATGCTTCGCGTGGACGACGGGGAGATTGACGGGTTGGTGGAACACTTCTCTCGAGTGCTCGACTTTGTCGAGTTGCTGGGCGAAGTCGACATTTCGGTGGGGGCGGATCGGTTGCCGGTCGTCGACGGCGATGCGCTGCGTCCAGACGTGACCCGAGAGGCGGGCGCACCGGGGGGGCCCTTGGATCGGTCGGGGCTTCTTGGTCGAGCGCCGTTGGCGAGCGATGAGGCGTTCTTGGTACCGCGGGTTGTGTCGCGGCGCGAACGCGGTAAGGCGGGTAGCGAATGACGCTGCCTGAACGTGACGCGTCTGCACTCGAGGTACGCAACATGGTGGCCGCTGGGGACGTGACTTGTGCCGAGGTGGTGGCGGCGTACTTGGACGAAGCGACCCGTTGGCAGTCGCGGTTGGGTTGCTTGGTCGAGACGTTTGGTGACGACGCTCGCACGGTCGCTCGTGCGGCTGACGCGCGACTGGCGCGCGGCGAGCCGGCGCGACCGCTCGAAGGCGTTCCGTTCACCG
The DNA here is from genome assembly GCA_021776775.1 of Planctomycetota bacterium. Classification (GTDB taxonomy): domain Bacteria; phylum Planctomycetota; class UBA8108; order UBA1146; family JAJFFE01; genus JAJFFE01. The sequence continues at coordinate 14,709 of JAJFFE010000059.1, forward strand.
CCAAGGCGAACATTGCCACGAAGCTCGGAGAGACGTCGGCCGGTAGTGCGATGCTTCGCGGATTCGTGGCGCCTGAGGATGCGACCGCGGTGCGAGGAATGTTGGACGCCGGCGCGATCCTGGTGGGGAAGACCAACTGCGACGAGTTTGCGATGGGGTCGAGTTGTGAGAACTCGGCACTCGTTCCTCCGGGTGGGCCGCGAACGACGCGTAACCCGTGGGATGTCGCACGTGTCCCGGGCGGCTCGTCGGGAGGCGGCGCCGCACTGGCGGGTGCCACCGGGTGGGCGATTCACCTCGGCTCGGATACCGGAGGTTCTATCCGGCAACCGGCGGCGTTCTGTGGCGTCACCGGTCACAAACCGACCTACGGCGCGGTTTCGCGATCGGGATTGGTTGCGTTTGGTTCGTCGCTCGATCAAGTGGGACCATTCGGTCGCACCGCTGGCGACGTCTACGCTGCGCTGCAAGCGATTGCGGGTCGGGATGGACTCGACTCGACGAGCAAGGACATCGAGTTGCCTGGTGACCTGGGCTCGGTTCCGACGCCGCGGCGTATCGGCGTTCCTCGCGAGTATTTTGTCGATGGTGTCACTCCGGAGATCGAGCGGCGAACGCGTCACGTTATCGCGACTCTCGCCGCGGACGGTTGTGAAGTCGTCGACGTGTCGCTGCCACACACACGGTATGCAAACGCATGTTATCAAGTCGTCTCGACGGCCGAGGCGTCGAGCAATCTCGCGCGTTACGACGGGGTGCGTTTCGGGCCGCGAAGTGAGTCTCCCGGAGATCTCGAGGCGTTGTACCAAGGGAGTCGTGGCGACGGATTCGGGGCGGAGGTGAAGCGTCGCATTCTGCTCGGCACGTTCGTCTTGTCGGCGGGGTACGCCGACGAGTACTACGAGCGCGCCCTCGCGGTTCGTCGGCGTATCCGGTCTGATTTCGTCAGGGTGTTCGAAGCGGTCGACGTGCTGATCTGCCCGACGTCTCCCATCGCTCCATTCCGGGTGGGTGAGCGAGTGACCGACCCCTTGGCCCTCTACGCGTGCGACGTGTTGACGGTTGCGGCAAACCTCGCCGGCGTGCCGGCGACCTCCATTCCGGCCGGGTTGGATTCCGACGGGTTGCCCATCGGGGTCCAACTGATCGGCGCCGACGGCGCCGATGCGAGCGTCCTTGCCTTGGCGGATCGGTACCAGTCTCTTTGCGATGACCATCGTCGCCTACCGGAGGTCCCGGCATGAGGGTGGGTGACTACGAAGCGGTGATCGGCCTCGAGGTTCATGTCCAGCTGTCCACCGAAAGTAAGTTGTTCTGTGGTTGCTCGACGACGTTCGGGGCGTCGCCCAACACTCAGGTGTGCGCGACATGCCTCGGCTACCCCGGCTCGTTGCCCGTCTTGAATCGAGCCGCGCTACGGATGGCGGTCCGGGCGGGGCTCGCGTTCGGCTCGACGATCGCCCGCGAGACGAAGTTCGACCGCAAGAACTACTTCTACGCCGACTTGCCCAAGGGGTATCAGATCTCTCAGTTTGATGTTCCCTACGCCGATGGCGGGGTGGTCTCGTTCGTCCGCAGCGATGGATCCGACCGGGCGATTCGGCTGACCCGGATTCACCTCGAGGAAGACGCGGGGAAGTCGTCGCACGACGACGTTTCGCCGGTGAGCCGGATCGACCTCAATCGCTGTGGGACACCGCTGCTCGAAATGGTCAGCGAACCGGAGCTACGCGATGCGGAGGATGCCGACGGCTTTTTGCGGACGGTTCGCGAGACGGTGCGCTGGATCGCAGTGGCGGACGCCAACATGGAAGAAGGCTCGCTGCGTTGCGACGTGAACCTCTCGCTACGTCCTGTCGGCTCTACCGAGTTGGGCACGCGGACGGAAGTGAAGAACCTCAACTCGTTCGCCTTCGTCCGAGGCGCCATCGAAGCCGAAGCCGTTCGGCAAGAGTCCGTGTTGGCGCAGGGTGGTTCAATTGTGCAAGAGACGAGACTGTACGATCCCGAGCGTCGACAGACGGTGTCGATGCGGAGCAAGGAAGACGCGCACGACTATCGGTACTTTCCTGAGCCGGATCTACCGCCGGTCGACATCCCGGTGTCTTGGATTGCCGAGCAGTCCTCGCACGTGGGCGTCCTCCCGTCCGAACGTCGACGGTTGATGATCGCGAATCATCACCTCTCGGACCGCGACGCGGCCCAGATGACCTCAACTCGGGAACTCGCGGAGTACTTCGAGGCGACGGTCGAGGCGGGGGCCCGGGCGGACCAGGCCAGCAACTGGCTTCAGAACGAGTTGCCACAGTGGATGAATGAACACGACTACTCCTTGACGGAGCTGAGTCTTGCGCCCGCAGGCCTAGCGGCGATTCTCGCCGCGGTAGACTCGGATCGGATGTCGACGGCGACCGCCCGCGAGGTGTTGCGGGAGGTGCTCGCTTCGGGCAGTGATCCCGACGGAGTGATCGCCTCGAAGGGAGACCAGCTGTCCGACGAGGGTGCGATCCGATCTCTCATCGACCAAGTCTTGGCCGACAATGTCGATGCCGTCGCCCGCTTGCAGGGTGGCGAGTCGAAAGTTCGAGGGTTTCTCATGGGGCAGGTCATGAAAAGGTCGCGCGGAAAGATCAACCCAAAGGTTGCCAACGCGCTACTCGACGAGCGACTCGCCGAGTAGCCGGGCCTTTGCCCGGACTAGCTCAGGTTAGTTCAGCTAGCGCCGCCGACGGAGGCGCGGGCGCGATTCCACCGGCACGATTTCGACGACTTCTTGCGTTTGGGTTCGCCTAAAAACGAGATTCAGCGCGAGCGCAATGCGCTCGCGAATTCGATCTAACATAGTCAGTCCCTCTCAAGTGATAAGTAGTCGCTCGTATCAACGCACCTTGATCGTGATCACGTGCTCGAGCGGCCCTTCGATATAGTGGGTCGTTGTGCGCCCACGACTATCTTGTATCTTGATTTCCATGGCCTCGAACGGAGGGACATGGACAACGACCGGAGCTTTTCCGAGTCGTTCGTCGTCGGCCCACACCTCGGCGCCGCCGGGTTTCGTTCGGATCACGACCGGAAGTCGAATGCCTTTGGCTTCGTCAGTGCGTGAGTAGTCCAAGAGCAAGGTGCGGTAAATCACAAAGCTCTCTTCGAAGTCTCCCGCTGCACTGGCCGCTTGCCCGGCGGCCAGGAGCCGCTTCGCCTCCGATAGATAGTTGTCGAGCTTTTCTAGACGGTCCGTGGCCTGTTTACCCCAGTCTGTTCCACGCCCCTTCTTTTCCAAGAGCAAGTACCACGTCCGGGCGCTTTCGAACTGTCCGCGAGATTCGTACGCGTTCGCCGTGTTCAAGAGACGTTCGAACTCGCGGCGGCTCGAGTGATCGAGGTAGAACAGACGGTCCTCGGCGGACAGCATGACTCGCTGAATTGCCGGTCCCCAGATCATGACGGGGTGAGCGCCGTGGAACTCGCGGAGCGCGTCGACGAAGTTTCGGGTTCGAACTTGTTCCTGGCGGAAGCCAGGGCTTCCCGGAACCGGAATCTCAGCGGACGCAAGCGCGTCGAACTGATTGCGATACGTATCGAGCATTTGATACGTGTGTTGTTGGTAGCCACCGAATGCCGTCAACAACCCGCACAACGTGAGCCCCGCTAGCGACAGCCTCTTCTTGGACTCCGACCGTCCGTCCGGCTCGGCCGGGAGTTCCTTCGGAGTGAGGCGTTCGATCTTCTTCTGAATGTCCTGCGCTTCGGCGTTCTCACCGGCACTCTTCAGTTGCTTGCGAAGTACTTCGAGGCCCGCGATCGCTCCGGCCGTGTTGCCCGCATCGAGCAAGAAATTGACGTGTCGTCGGCGGAGCGCGATCGACTCTGGAAACTCCAACATGACTCTCTCGAGAAAGTCTCTAGCTCTCTGATCCCGGTGCTCCTTGCGCAGCAAGTCGATCACGCGAAGGGCTTCTTTGGAAACCCGCGCTTCGTCGTCGCCGAACGTGGCGAGGACTTCTTCGTAGAGATCAATCTGCTCGGGGCGAACCCGGGTGCATTCTTCGAGGTAGCGACGGGTTTCGTCTTGCTCGTCCCTGTCACGTGCGAGGGTCGCGCGTGAGTAGAATATCTCGAACACTTTGTCTTTGAGTTTGGTGTCACTTGGGTCGATGGCGAGGGCTCGCTCGTAGAGTGAGAGCGCCTTATCGACATCGCCACGCTCTTTGTAGGCGTCACCGACCAGGGTCAACTGTTCGATGGCTCGACCATTCTTGCCGAGGTACTCCAGCAGATCGATGAGTCGTTCCCGAACCGGGACTTGATCCGTCGACATCTCGGCGGCCCGGATGTAGCGAAGCACGAGATCGTTCGCCGCTTTTGCGTCGAGCTGGTCGTAGTCGATGTCTTCGAGTTCGCGGAAGAGGGTCTTCTGCACCCAGCCTTGACGGGCCGCGGCGCACAGAATGACGAGCGTTCGATGCGGGAAAAACAGGCTCTTCTCGAGGACCTCAGAGACCGAACTGGTCCCATCGATGACGGCGCCGATTTCACCGAAGACCCAGTGGCGCTCCCCGGACATCGCTTCTTGACCACGGTCAGAGAGCACGAGCTTCTCGTCGAGCCGGGGAAGGATCTCTGCGATCTCGCGCTTCTCTTGCTCGCGACTCTTGATGGCTTGAAGAAGCGGCTGATTCGGAATGGAGACGTGCTGATCATCTGCGCCCAGAAGGAGGGCTTCGGGGACGTTGCCCGCTTCGAAGAGAAAGTGTTGACCTGATCGGTCGACGATCAGCAGGATCTCTTCGAACATTTCCATTTCGAGATAGACCGGAAGGCGCTCCTCCGTCAACAGTCCGACGCGTTCCAGCGCGCTGCCCAAGCTCTGATGTTGGTTGGACAGCTTGCTCAGGAGATCGGACAAGGCCGAGTCCGACGCGCGGCTGTGCATGAACAGATGGGGCGCCGGTACGAACCGACACTCCTTGCCTGCCTCGAGAAGATGAACTTCATCGCCCGAGAAGAAGATGTGACGGACCTGTTCTCCCTTGCCCAGGAAGAGGGTACCGACGTCTTCTTTCTTGATGATTTGCTCAATGAGCTGTAGCAGTTTCTTCGCCATAACGCTCTTCACCGCCCGGTGCCACGTGTGGACCGCAGCTTCACTCTGCCGTATCGATAAGGGTATTGAAGAATACGATGCGCCAGCCTTCCGAGCGGATCGTTTTCGCTTCGGTCGGCCGCGAGCTGTCGGAGAATGTTGCTAGCTCTTACTGTGCCCAGGCTTCCGAGACCGCGCACGGCGAGAGCGCGAATGCGTTTTGATGAACTTTCGACGAGTGCGTGAAAGAGATCCTCGAGACCGTCAAGTTCCGAGAAACACAACTCCTCGAGCGCATGCAGGGATAGATTCGGATCCTCACAAGTGAGTGCGTGGTGCCACCACGGCTCTGCCTCACGGAGGCCGAGCCTGGCGTACGCGGTCAGAAGTCGACGTCGGGTCGTTACGTTCGCCTCGGGGTACGCGGTGAGTAGCTGAGCGCGATCGTCGGCGTCGCCGTGTCGCGCCACATAGGCAAGCGCGAGTTCGTTCAGTTCGCTCGACTCGTAACTCAAGACCAAGTTCGACGCGCTACCGTCGACTAGAGGCCAGCCGCGCACCAGGAACAAGTCGAGGAGCGCGACGAGTACCGGAGTCGAGGTTTCCGTTCGGAACGCTTGCCGAAGCCCGGCGTCGAGACTCGCGGACCGGTCGAGTGCGAGTTGTTGGAAGCAGCGAGTGGCGAACAGTCGACACGCCGCCTGTTCCGAGCGGAGCAGGTTGCCGGCTGTCTCGAGGGAAACGTTCTCTCCTACGATCTCAGCGGTTACGAGTTGCTGGATTCGATCTCGATCGAGAATCGACTCCACCGGAAGAAATGCGCCGGCGATCAAGTAGCCGTCCGTCGACGCCGGAGTGTCGACGTCGGTGAATAGAAAGAGTCCCGAGCTACCGGGCACGAGCGGCGTCCCATCGGGATGCCGCCCGGCCCGTTCCAGAAGCGAGATGGAGCCGTTACCCCTCAGAAACGGACTCGGGGTGCTTCCGTCGACAGCGATAAGAAGGATCCGGTCGTCACCGACCGTATCGACCGCCATCAGTGTTCCCCAGACAGCCCCGTCAGCGAATTTCACCAAGGGCCAGACATCCGCGGCATAGGCGCGAGCTGTCCAGGGGTGCAGCAAGAGAGTTAGCATCAGTGTCAGTACAACGGTGTTTCTTACGATCATGACCATCACTGCTCCAAGGCAATCCACTCGCGTAGGTACGCTTCGTTCAGTTCATTGAAGCGGTACCCGGTCGAGGTCGAGATGAGCGAAGTGGAAAAACTGAGCGCCGCGGCCATGATGTTGTTGCCCGGCGAGTCGAAGTGGTACGGAGTGGTGTACGGTCCCGCGAACGTCGGAGTCGTCGTTCCACCGAACAGTCCCAACGGTGGGGGGTTGTTCGCGCACAGCCCGATGGAGTGTCCGATTTCGTGGGCAAGGACTACTGCGGTTGATCGGGCGAGTGCATCTATCGCGGACGCGATATCGTCATAGCGTTCGTTCTGCTCAGAAGTGTTCGAAGGGTTGAGTCGGTCGAATGACTCAGAAAGAACATAGTGATCGATCGCGTCTTCACCGGCCGGTGTGCCGCGTCCGGGAATCAACGGGTCGAATCGATTGCGGAACGAGAAGGAGCTGTTCACGTAGAACTGAATCATGTTGGTCGTAAAGACGCCGAGTCCCACAGATCTATTGTTGTTGCCCGACGCGTTGCGATAGTCGAATTGCGCCCGCCCGAGCGTGAACCCTGCGCCCAAGTCGTCGCCGCCGATGCGAATCGACGATTGAGTGTCTCCGGAACTCAGCGAGAAGCTAAGGTGTGGGTGAAACCCGGACCCCGATCCGTCGAACTCGCGTCCATAGAGTTCGTCGAGGCGTCCCTTGGTTTCCGTCAGCACCCAATTGCGGATGCGCAGGTTGGTGTTCGCGCTGGCCGAAGCGTCGGTCGGCGACACGGTCCGGAGCCCTAAGATCTCTAGATCTTCGAGAAAGTCGGCGACGCCGTTCGGGTTTGCAGACGTCGTGATACTGACGACGGCTCCGCCGGAGTAGCTCGTCGAGAACATGTCGCTCTCGAAGTCGAGCCACCAAGCGTCGGACACGTCGAACGGGCGAATCCCACCGCTGGCGGGGACGATGCGCAGGGTGAGTTCGAGTTCGTTGGATATATTGCCATAGGTGTCGCGGATCGAAGCGTGGAACGAAATCAGGCCGAGGCCGCTCGCGTGGGATCCCGGGATGACCCATGCGCCGCCGTCGGCGTCAGGCGCGAACAGGGACGCTAGGTTTTCTCCGGGAGCGACGTCGCCGAGTTGGCGATTGGCCGTAATGGCGAGCGAGGAAACGTCGATCGCCGATCCGGTGGGCAGCGTTCCGTAGGCGACACTCAGTTGAATATCGTCGGCAGGGGTGCTGAGAACATGCTCGACCAAGTCGCCCTGCGAATCGGTGTACGACGTAGAGCCGTTCATCGTGCTCGGAATCTCGCCGACCGTGAGCCGTTCGAACGTCGGAGCGACGAGGTGTACCGACATCGCGGCAGAGGTCGCCGGAGTGCCGTCGACGACGTCGATTGGTGTCAATCGTACAAACACATCATTGGAGACGACACCTGGCAAGTCGGCTTGTGAGTCCCAAACGACGGATCGCTGCGTCGGCGTGGTCTCGGTGGTGACGGCGCTCCAGCCGTCTTCGCCGTCCGTAGCTGTGCCGTTGTGCCACGTCGTGCCCCCGACGGAGTACTCGAGTCGCAGCCCCACGACATCACCGTTGGGATCGCTCACGGTGTAGTCGATCGTGATCTCACCGCCGTGTGTCCCGGGGGGCGGAGTGACCGAGTGCGCGACGGGAGGACCGTTGTCGCCGAGCAGGAAGACCTCGGATGCAGCAGAGCTTCCGACGTCGCCCGTGACCGCGTCGGTCGGGACGATTCGCAGTCTTAGGTCTGCCTGGTCAAGCGTTTCGAGGTCGGGTTGCGGATACCACACGAGAGCGTGTGTCGATCCCGTAGCCTCGGCCGAAACGCCTTCGGTCGTACCGCCGACGCTAGCCGCGTGGTACGTGAGACCACGGTCTTCACTGAACTCGAGGTCGAGTGAAACGTCGTGGTTGTCCGGAGACATGATCTCGAATTGAATCGTCGTTCCGGACGGGTTCGGGGATACCGCAATATTGCGGACCGAAACCGGTGGCGGGGCGACAGCAGCACTGCTGCCGCCGCCACCGCCGCTCCCGCAACCTGCCAATAATAGCGGCGAGGCCACGAGGAGCCACATAGGGCCAAATGAGGCACATACGCGGAACTGAAGCAATAAATGCACGAACGTAGCCGAGTTCGATAACGAAGAACTCGACGGTGGTCGGCACGATAGAACGCCGGTCACCATAGGACCTTTCGGTAGCCCGGCTGCCCGTCGCGAATCCAAAATGGATCCGCGGGGTGGGCCCGTGGCTTTGCGTCCTACTCTTTCGAGTAGTTTGCCTTTTTCGGGAAGCGGGGCGCCCGGTGCTGGCCGAATGCCCTGCTCTCATTTGAAGACTACAACACTTCTCCAGATCGGCAACTCGGTCAGGCCCGAGGATTGCCTTGCTCTCCTAACGCCTTTGAGAGCCGTGAGTTCTCGGGGCGGGCCCCAATCGTGCCCGAAGTCCCCGCGTTCCAATGGGAGCGCGAGACGAGCGAGCGGCTTCCGTGTAGAATGCCGATCGGAAAGAAACGCAGCGGTAGTCTTCTGATCGAATAGTCAGCGTCCAAGTACGGTTCGCACCGGCCATCGTCCCCACGCCTTGGGAGCGATCGTTCGCGAGCCGCGGGGCCGCGGTGCGCAAACGGCGTACTGCGAAGTGGTCGCTCACTCGAACGAAGAGCCAACGAAGCAGAACAGGGAGTCCCTCCTCATGAGCTATTCTCGTGTCTCCAGCCGAAGCGCCGTCGCTTGGATTGCCGTGGTGCTAGCGCTCACGGTTCCGGTCTTTGCCGGATCGTCGGTCAAGGATCTGAAGAAGAGCCTTCGCAAGCAGCTCGCCGCGCGCGACATCAGCGGCTCACTGGCCACGATCAACGAACTTGCAATGCTCGACGAGCCCAAGGCGATCGACGCGATCCTTGGTCTTGCGTTTGCTGCGGATGTCCCCGACGTCGAACGGGGCACGATTCGAATCCTTCGCGGATTGCCGCGGGAGTCCGCTGGCATCGTGCGCGCGGCTGAGCAGTGTTCGAAGCACAAAGACGCACGCGCTCGGAGCGCCCTCGTTTGGGTCATGGAGGTTCGACACGAAAAAGAGTGTCGCACCGCCATCGTTCAGTGCCTCTACGATCGCATGACAAGCGTCGTGCTTGCGTCGCTCGAGGTGATGACCAAATGGGACTCCCTCGCTCCGATTCAGCACCTGATCGATGCGTTGAAATACCAAGAAGAACAAGGTCGGATCAAAGGCATTGTCGCGTTCGAGATTCGCAAGACACTGACGTCCCTGACCAACAAGAACTTCGACTATGCCGACGACTGGTCCAACTTCTGGTCGGTCCGCAAGGAAGGCTTCGTGCGGCCCCCGAAAGCCGATCGCACCGCCCAGGCGACAGGTGTGAAGCGCGCCCGGCCGACCTTCTTCGGCATGGAGGTCAACACCGACCGGTTCCTTTTCATTCTAGATGTCTCGGGCAGCATGGAGAAAAAAGATCCGTTCCCGGAGGAGCAGGGCTCTGGCGACGACGGCAAGTCGGGGACGGGAGTTGGCGCGGCGAAGGAGAAGCCGAAGCCGACTCAAGACGAGATCCCCGAAGCTCGTCGTCGTCTGACGCGAGTGCAAAAAGAATTGATTACCGTCATCAATCAGCTCCCGCCAAAGACCAAGTTCAACATCGTTGCGTTCAACCATCAGGTGGGCACCTGGGAGAAGAACCTCGTCTTCGCCTCGCCGCGCAACAAACAGAAGGCGATCGAGTACGTCAATTCGTTCAAGGCAGAGGGTGAAACGCACACCGATACCGCGTTCGAGACCGCGTTTGACATAGAGCAGATCGATTCCATCTTTCTCTTGTCGGATGGTGCGCCCAAGAGAAACGGCGAGCTGTTGGACACCAAGCCGATCCTCGCCGCGATCAAGAACACCAACCGTTTTCGACGGATTCGAATCAATGCGATCACGTTCATGCAGTGCGGCGGCAACTTGCGGCGGTTCATGAAGTCGCTTTCCAACCAAAATAACGGCGTTTACAAGGAGCTACGCTGATGCGTAAGGCCTTCGCACTCCTGCTCGTACTTTGTGTCGTCAACGTTTGGGGGCCGGTTTCTACGCCGGCCGCCGACGATCAAGCAAAGAAGGACCTGAAGAAAGCGGAGGCGCAGCTCAAGCGCGCGTTGTCGAAAGGCAACCTCGATCACATCGCGTATTACCTCGAGATAGTGGGTCGTAACGGAACGCCCGCCATCTTGAAGCGAGTGTTGTCGATCGGCGCCCAGTACCGGGGAGATCCTGTCCGCTCTTCGGTGGCGCGAGTGTTGGTCCAAGCCGACTCGCCGGCCGCCATCGAGTTCTACGGGAAAGAACTCTTGTCGACTAAGCGCATCGAGATGGCCATCTTGCTGATCGAAGCGCTCGAACGAATCCAGAGTGAGCATTCGGTCGCACCTTTGGCGAACGCGCTCGGCAAGCACAAGAACAAGAAGATCCTCACCGAGATCGCCATCGCGATGCGATACAAGCCGGACAAGCGTTCGATCGACGCCTTGATCAAACTCTTCAAGTCCGTCGTGACAGATCAGGATAAGTTGTGGGCCGAGACGTGTATCTCGCTGACGACGCTGACCGGGTTCGAGTACCAGGTCTACGAGGACTGGGCGAACTGGTGGATCGTGGCCCGCGACGCGTGGGAGCCGAGCAAGGATAGCAAGGCCGAAGCGAAAGCGATCAGTGGGGTGTACCGACCCCGTCGTGGCCGCGGACTCGAACTGCCGAAGATTTTTGGCCAGGAAGTTCCGTCCAAACGAGTCGTCTTCGTCATCGACACGTCCGACAGCATGAACAAAGTGCACGAGCCAGCTTCGACCGAGGCCGGGGCGACGGGCCAGGAACAGGTGACCCGCCTGAAGCGGGCGCAGGACGAATTGATCGGGGCGATCACCGCGCTGCGCAAGGACGTTAGATTCGGCATTATCGCCTACAACCAACGGTCGTACCCGTTCGACGACGCGAAGTTGCAACTCGCCTCGCCGCGGAACAAGCGGAAGGCCATTGAGTTCATTCGCGGCTGGATCGCAGAGAAGACCACCAACACCGGCGATGCCATGCTGGCGGCGCTCGCGCTTCCCGAGGTCGACACCATCATCCTGCTGTCTGACGGGAGTCCGACGGACCCGGAGACAGGAACGCTCGTCGACATCGAGCCGATCGTCGAGGCACTGACCTCTGACAATCGCTTCAAACGCGTCACCATCCACACCCTCGGCTTCCAGGGCGCCAAGTATGCGTTCATGAAGGCGCTCGCGGATCTCAACCACGGGACCTACGCCCATATCAAGTAGTTGCGGGTTTGGCACGGGTTGCTCGTGAGCGCGGCTGGTCGGGCCGCACTTGCCGTGGTCCCGTAGGTCCTCCTCACGACTTCTCCGGCGACAACCCGGCGTTCTCAGCTTCGTAGAGGACTGAGATACGGGCGGCAGGCCAGATCGCCTCGCACGCGTCGTGGCGGACCGGCCACGCGTCGTAAATGAAGCGGGCCAGGGGGTTGGGTGAGGGGGCTTGGCGTCCATAACCGTTGCGCCCCAAACCGCATTATGTTAGTTGACTGCGTCTCGCCGCCTGCCGGGGGGGGGCCTATCGGCCTGGCACGTCCAATTCTTCGCCCTCGAATCTCGGGTTTCTTAGCTGTTACTGACCCCGAACATTCGACTTAGGCGCGGAGTCCCCCGCGAATCATCGGTGGCACCCCCTCGGCACACCGCCGGGCCCACTTCGGTGGGACGGCCGTTGGCCGCGGAATCGTCGCGAACTCGTCGAGAAAAAGAATAGGCTCGGAGCGAAAGACCCATGTTCGACACACTCAGAGATAACGCCGCGTACGTCGGGATCGGTGCCGCTGCCATCTCGATCGTCTATGCGTTCGTCCTTACCAAATGGATCAAGAAGCAGTCCGACGGTGATGATCGAATGCGGAAGTTGGCGAAGGCCGTCCAAGACGGTGCGATGGCATTCCTCAAGACGGAGTACTCGATCCTTTCCGGGTTCGTGATCATCGTAGCGATTGCTCTATTCGTGGCGCTGCCTGGCGGCGAGACCAAGTTGGGTCAGAACACCGCGATCGCGTTCATCCTCGGCGCGCTGACCAGCGGTATCGCGGGTTGGGTTGGAATGCGAACCGCTACTCAGAGCGCGGTCCGCACAACGGAAGCGGCGAAGACGAGTCTTGCCGGCGCCTTGACCGTGGCGTTCCGATCAGGATCCGTCATGGGGCTGACGGTGGTCGGTCTCGGTCTCTCCGGCATCTGCGTCCTTTACTTGATCCACGCGCCGGCAGCGGGTGTCGACGCGGTCACCAACTACATCGAGCCGATCTTCGGCTTCTCGTTTGGTGCCTCGTCGATCGCGCTCTTCGCCCGTGTTGGTGGGGGAATCTTCACTAAGGCGGCAGACGTCGGCGCTGACCTCGTCGGTAAGGTCGAAGCCGGGATTCCGGAAGACGATCCCCGCAACCCCGCCACGATCGCAGACAACGTTGGAGACAACGTCGGTGACGTGGCCGGTATGGGCGCCGACCTCTTCGAGTCCTACGCAGGGTCGATCATTGCGAGCATGGCGATTGCGTTCAGTATTGTCGTGGCGGGTGTTGCTCCCGCGTTCGCCGATCGCCTTCCGCTGATCGTGCTCCCGCTCATTCTCGCGGGCATCGGGATCATTGCGTCACTCATCGGAACCTTCGTCGTGAAGACCTCGGACGAGTCGCACATCCACCACGCGCTGTTTCGCGGCCTGTTGGTCGCCAGTGTGTTGTTCGCCGTGGGGGCAGCGGGCGTCTTCGCCATCATGCCGGAGCCGGAGTCGATCTTTGGTGAGGGTAAGTACTTCCAGTACGGCAAGTGGGGCGTCTACGGCGCCATGATCGGCGGCCTGCTACTCGGAATCATCGTCGGGAAGATCACCGAGTTCTACACCTCCGAGCAAATGAAGCACGCGCGAAGTATTGCCGAGCATTCGGAGCAGGGAGCTGCGACGAACATCATTCAGGGTCTCGCGGTCGGCATGCAGTCGACGGTTTGGCCAGTCATCTGGATCTGCGTCGCGATCTACTGCGGATACGAATTCGCCGGCTTGTACGGCATTGCGATAGCCGCGGTCGGCATGCTGTCCACACTCGGTATCTCGCTGGGTGTCGACGCGTACGGCCCCGTGGCAGACAACGCCGGTGGTATCGCCGAAATGGCTCACTGCGACCCAATCGTGCGAGAGCGTACCGACGCTCTCGACGCTGTGGGCAACACGACCGCCGCGATCGGCAAAGGCTTCGCGATCGGATCGGCCGCGTTGACGGCTCTCGCTCTCTTCGCGTCGTATCGCGAAGCGGTCGGGTTTGCAGTGGTTCGCATGAATGGTGAGTTGGCGGACGGTGCGGCTCGGCTCACGAACCCGCTCTTGAACGGGATCGACATCATGAACCCGAAGGTGACCATCGGTCTCTTTCTCGGGGGTGCCATGACGTTCATGTTCTCGGCGCTGACCATGAAAGCCGTGGGCCGCGCGGCGGGAGCGATGATCGACGAGGTGCGTCGGCAGTTCAAAGCGTTCCCGGGCATCATGGAAGGAACGCAGGATCCCGATTACGCCGCGTGCGTGGCGATCTCGACCAAGGGATCATTGCGCGAAATGATTGTCCCGGGTGTCCTCGCCGTCGTCATTCCGATCGTCGTAGGCTGCTGGAGCCCGCTGGCGCTCGGCGGCATGCTGGCCGGAGCGCTCGTCACCGGCGTGTTGTTCGCTATCTTCATGGCGAACGCGGGTGGGGCATGGGACAACGCGAAGAAGTACATCGAAGGCGGCGCTCACGGTGGCAAAGGCTCGGAGGCCCACAAGGCTTCCGTCGTCGGAGACACCGTCGGTGACCCGTTCAAGGATACGAGCGGTCCGTCACTCAACATCCTGCTGAAGTTGATGTGCATTGTTTCGCTCGTTTTCGTGCCCCTGTTCGTCAAGTTCTTGGGCTAGGGACAGCGACTGCATGTCAGAAGAGAAGGGCGTAGCGCCCAAAGACCTGAGCGGTTGCGACGCGAAAGAAGTCGCGATCGCAATCGCTCAGTTACTCGACGCCCGGCGTTCGGAGGATATCTCGGTCATCGATGTCCGAGAGGTGCTTCCGATCACGTCGTACTTTGTCGTAGCGAGCGGTTCGTCTTCTCGCGCCCTCAAGATGCTTGGCGACGCCGCGGAGAAACTTCTTCGCGGCAGCGCCTTCCAGAAGCAAGGGGTCGAAACCGACGACGAAGGTCGTTGGGTGTGTATCGACTACAGTGAAGTCGTCGTGCACTTGTTCGATCCTGACGCGCGCGGGTTCTATGACCTCGACCGACTGTGGGGCGACGCCCCAAAGGTTGAGTTCCCCAAGCTCGACGCGTCGCAGAGCGATTCCGCGGAGTAGCCGCGCGCGCAGTTAGTGCGCGCGCGCTTACTCGGTGGTAAAGATCTCCAAGAATCCCAATCGACCGAGCCCTGGATCTCCCCGCCCGACAGTGACCATCTTGCCTCCCGGGATGGGATACGGCGTTCCACCGGTCGCGCCAGTTGGCCATGGAATGACTCGATCCGCGGTGCGCCGGGTCTCATGGTCGGCGAGGGCTCCCACATCGAAGATCTCGAGCGCGGTAAGCGACGGAACCCACAGTTGCCGTCCAAAGAGTCGAGGCATTCCCACCAACAGCGGTCCCTCTGGATCAACGATCTCGTTTTTCACAACGGAAACCGCCACGCTGAGTTCGAGGTCGGCAAATCTCGCGTGTCGTCCGTCGAGGCCAATCGTTCGGTAGCTCATGAGATTCGACCCGGCGTCGATTCCGGTGTCCAAGATGGCCACCGCGCCGTCGACCATCCCGAGCAGGCTGGTCTGAGCCTCGACCGGAACTTTCCAGGCGACGGTCCAAGTGCGAAGGTCGATCGCCAGCAGGAACAGCGACCCGGGAGGCAGGGTGACCCATAGCGGTCCCTGCGGTCGTTCGATCACCAGCCCTGGTCCCGGATAGCGAGGTCTTGGCGACGACAAGCTGGGGAACGGTAGACCGAAGAAGCGAGCCAGGCTCGTGTTCGCGTGCATGACTCGGTTCTCGAACTCGTTGAACAGCGGGAAGAACTGAACCCCGCGCAGATGTCCGTTGCGGGTGTCGAGACGGCTCAGCATTCCGAAACTACAGCCGACGAGTAGTTCTCCGCCGTAGAGGACGAGCTCGACTTCTGGAAGAACTCCTCGTAGGTCCCGGTTGGAAATCCAGCGCGTTGAACGCCCGGCGAGGTGTCGGGTCCAGAGTTTGGATCTCCGTTTCAAATCGAAGGCGACCACATCTATTTCGACGCGGCGCAACCCGCGAAAGACGGGTACGAAAAGTCGATCTCCGTCGATGACGGGGCGCCCACAGACCGAGTCTGTTTCAGGGATGTGCTCGCTGAGATCCATGTGCACTTTAGGTGGCGTGGACTCCGCATCGAAAACGACAAGTCTGTGGAAGGCGATCTCCTTGCCACCGCGCTGTCTGGTAAGGATCTGCTTCATCGGGTGATTGTCGACTTCGTCTCGATTGGTCCGAAACAAGAAGGCGCGGTAGCGATCCGTTGCGGTGGCGAACACGGGAGGGAGTAGCAGGGCTGGTTGGGAACGCTTGGGGCCGAAGGATTGTGCGTCGATCGTCCATTCCACGCGGGGCGGTCGTGACGTCGATACTGAGAACGCTTCGCTGCCCGTTGCGATTACGACGTGGTCCGGCTCGACGAGCGGAAAGATCGCGCCGAGCGGGGAGCGCCGCGTGGGATGCTCCGGCGCGGTCGGTTGCGTCGGGTCGTACCGATCAGGATTCGACGCGAGTTCCAGCGGGTGGCGGGAGAGCAGGTAGAGCTCCGTCACCGGTTCCGGATTCAGCCGTTCGTGTCGGCGATCCGGGAAGCTCTCGATGGCGGCGTGAGTGGGTGCGCGTCGTTCGGACCGCAACCATCGTTCGAGCGTGGCACGGTCGCTCAGCGTGGGCGCGCGGTCGAGCCGCCACGCCGTCGCCACCTGTCCGGCCGACAAGGACAATGCACGGCGTTGCGCGGCGGCGCCGGACAGCGGAGGAAACCAGTATTCTGGGTCTGAGTCGATCAGCGAGCGGGTGCGTTCGAAAGGGCGAAGCGAAGCGATGTCGTCGCGACCGGCGGCCGGAAGGGAGTTGTACCAAGTGGAAAGGGTTTCCCACGCCGGAGGAATGCGGGCCCACGGATCGACTAACGCGCGGGTGTACGGTAGGCGAGTCTTACTGCGTTTTCGCTCGACGCTTTGCGTGGCGGCCTTCAGAGCTTCCTGCGTGAGGATCACCTCGCCGCTCCACTCCGCGAGTAACTTGTCGAGCATCACCCTGGCTTGGGTTCGGTCGCCCGTGGTCAGCGTCTCTCCGATCGCGCGCAACGCTTCTCCCGCCGCCCACGCGGGGGCGTAGACGGCAAGATCCACTTCCCCGAAGGTCATGAATCGAGATCGACGGTCGGACGCGCCCGTCTGTTCCTGAGTCGACTCTGACGCCGAGGCGCCGATCGTGAGGAGAGTCGTGAGAATGATCCGAAGCTGCATGCGATCCCGACGGTTGGTTCGGAGTAGTGGTCCGCATCAAAGATAGCACCTTACCGACCCCGCTCGCCATCGCGCTTGCACGTCCCTCGGAGCGTTGCTAGCCTGCGCGATTCCCGCCATCTGGTCGGCAGGACTTACCCAATAGTGAGCGGCATTGAGGTCGACATGGGGAGCGCAGAGCGTCGTTACCGTTCGCGGAGCACCGCGCAGACCGTGGCACTCGGGGTTCGACTCGGGCAGGTCGCGGGGCCGGGCCTGGTTCTCGAGTTGATCGGGGACCTTGGGGCGGGCAAGACGCATTTCGTCCGTGGGTTGGCGACCGGTCTCGGCGTCCCGAGTGGCGTGCGGAGCCCCACGTTCACGATCTGCCAAGTCCACGAGGGCCGCTGTCCCTTGTTCCACATCGACGCGTACCGCATCGACGACCCGGAAGAGCTGCTCATACAGGGTTATGACGAGATGCGCGATGTCGGCGTGGTCGCCGTCGAGTGGGCCGATCGGATCGAGCCCCTTCTGCCGCCACGCCGCCTGCGGGTGGAGATCGACTGTGTCGGGGAAGAGGAACGGGACATTCGGATGTTCGCGTGGGGCGAGGATTTCGAGCGTCTGCTAGACTCTCTGCCCCCCGGTCCGGATGTCCTCGGCTGATTACCCGAACGGTGGAGGCTGGCTTGGTTTACAGTACGAAATGCCGGTCGGCGACGTGCCACATTGGACCCGGCGTCTTAGAATTTGGTTGAGGGATTCATCTCGGACGCGTTCGGCGTGTCGAGATGGGCCCGTAGTGGAGAATGGAAGCTCGATGAAGACCCCGTTGTTCGTCACCTCGCTGGAGCCCGCTGGGGGGAAGACCCTCGTTACGCTCGGCCTCGTCAGCGAGTTGAGTCAGACGTTCGAGAAAGTCGGGTTCATCAAGCCCGTCGGCGTCGCACGGGTACGGGCGGGGCGAGATGGCATCGATCTAGACGCGATGCTCGTCGAGAAACTCCACGCCGTTCACGAGAACATCAAAGACATGTGCCCGGTGACGCTCGGCAGTGCCAATTGGCCCGAAGTCTCGGAGGCGGAGTCGGCTCGCATGTTGGCCAAGATTCAGGAGTCGTTTCAGAGGATTTCCGAAGGTCGAGATGTCGTCGTTGTCGAGGGTAGCGGCGGGGCAACAACCGGCGCGTGCCTCGGCTTGTCCAACGCCCGGGTCGCCAATAGCCTCGGCTGTAAGGCGTTGCTCGTCGTCGAGTACGGCGTGATGAACCACAACCCGTTCGACGCGGTCGTCCTTCACCGTGATCACTTTCGAGCCAACGAAGTCGAGAGCATCGGCGTGATCGTCAATAAGGTGCCAGCCGATCGTCTCGATTCATATCGACCGTACGCGGCGAGCCAGTTCGAAAAGATAGGCGCAGAGCTGCTCGGGGTGATCCCCGATGAGCCTTCGTTGCGAACGTTCCGATTCTTGCAAGTATCGGAGTTCCTCGACGGCGAGATGATCGCCAGTCCCGAGAACGCTACGCGAGTTGTACACAGTGTTCGGGTGGGGGCGATGACTCCGCACCGAGCAATCCCGTACTTCACGAGTGGAACGTTGATTATCACGCCAGGCGACCGCGAGGACATTATCGTCACCGTTTGCGCCGCGGCCTCCAACACTGGGCGTGGCCCCTCGGGACTCGTTCTTACAGCCGGGGAACGTCCCCACGATGCAATTATGGAGCTCCTCGAGCGCTCCGGTATTCCTACGTTTCTGGCGAACGAAGACTCTTATACGGTCGCCGGAAAGATTCACGATATGCCATTGAGGATTCAACCCACGGACGAAGAGAAGATCGCCAAGGTTCACAGCATGGTGATCGATCATGTCAACGTGGAAAGAATCCTCGAAAAGATATGAGAATGACGGAGACACGATGGCGGACCAACCGACAGTCCGACTTGGTCAGGAACTGATCAAGCGCCGACTTGCTTCGGTCACAGAAGTCCGAAAGGGAATGCAAGCGCGTGAAGACCTGCGGCGCAGTGGTACCAACACTGCGCTCGGTAACGTGCTTGTTTCCCGCGGAGTCGTGAGCATCCAAGATCTGATGTCGGCGCTTGCCACATTGGGAGACCTCCAAATGAGTTGTCCCAATTGTCAGACCGTGTCTCGCATCGAGAACTACGACTCTCGTCAACGACCGGTCTGCGCGTCCTGCACCGGGGAGCTGATTTACGTCGGAGACGCGCCGTCGAAGCCGCGGACAGTCACGCCGCGTCGCAACGGGGAAGACGACTCGCCGACGCTCGAAGGACGGACCATTGGGAGTTGCCGGATCAAGCGGCGCATTGCCGCCGGGGGCATGGGGACGGTCTACGAAGCGGAGCAGATCAACCTCGGCAGGATCGTCGCTCTCAAAGTATTGGCGGCTGATCTGTCGCGGGACGCCACCTTCGTGAAGCGGTTCTTGCTCGAAGCGCGCGCGGCGGCAGAGTTGAATCACCGCAACATCATCCACATCAACGACGCCGGTGAGGACGATGGAATCTTCTACTACACCATGGAGTTCGTGCCGGGCGAGAATCTCGCCCAGCGCCTCAAGCGAGAGCGCGTTCTACCCGTCGACGTCGCCCTGCAGATCACTCAGCAAGTGGCCGAGGCCCTAGCCCATGCGCACGAGCGCAAGATCATCCACCGCGACATCAAACCCGAAAACATCATGATCAAGGACGACGGTACGGTGAAGCTCGCCGATCTCGGGTTGGCCAAGAAGACGATGATCGAGGACACCGCGGTGAGTTCGATCACGCAGGCAGGCTCGGTTCTCGGGACGCCGCACTACATGGCCCCGGAGCAGGCGCGAGATTTCCGTCTGGCCGATCATCGGTCGGACCTCTACAGCCTCGGTGTCACCCTCTACCGAGCGGTCGGCGGCTGCGTCCCCTTCGATGGCAATAGTCCGATCGAGGTCATGATGAAAGCGGTCGAGGGGGAGAAGACCCCGCTTCATGAGCTAGTCGACGGTCTCCCGCCGGAAGTCGAGGCTCTGATCGATCGCCTCATGCATACCGATCCAGATCACCGATTCCGCGACGCAAAAGTCCTGATCAACGCGCTGATGAGCCTGAGAAAGCACCTCATACATTCGTAGCCCGGATTGAGGTGAACGACCGCCCGGCGAAGTTCCCCACGAACCGGCGGCTTTCTGCGCTGGGACTTGATCCCCTCCCCGCAAGAGCGGCTGAGTCCGGTATTGCCGACGGTCTGCCGCTACCCATCCTCGCGGCCGCAGGATAAACTCTCGTTTTCTGGCCTGCCGAAAACACGAGAGATGACTCTGCCATGTGCGACCCTTCTGAAACCGCCGAAGGTCCGGACCAGTTCTTGGAGCCGGGCGAGTATTACCTCGACGAAGTCGCCATCGACCCGCCGCTCGACGAATTCCGTCGAACGTTCGAAAAGAAGATTCGATCGTTCGAGGGCGAAGGCGGCGAAGATCGCAGAGCTCCGTACGCCAAGGCGTTCGAACTCGGAGAGTCTTTGATCCGCCGAGAGCTCGGCTTGGGGGACTCATGCTGATTCGATCGATACGCGCCGAGAACTTCATGAAGTTCCACCGGTTGCACCTCGAGGATTTGCCGGCCCGCGGAGTCATCGGAATCGAGGGTCAGAACGAGGGCGGAAAGTCGACGATCGGCGAGCTCGTGCAGTTCGCCCTGTTCGGGAAGTCAGTTTCGAGCGCGAAGACTTCGATCCTCGAGGTCATCAACTGGGACCGGGATCAATGTGCCGTCGAGTTGGACTTCGAGCTTCCGACCGGCGACCACGCGGGGACCTATCGAATCTGGCGAGAGATCGATCGGTACGGAACCAACTTCGCGCGGCTGACCAAAGAAGCAGGCGAAGACTGGACCGAAATCGCTTCCGGTCTCACTCAAGTTCAAGCGCAGCTCGCCACCCTCATGCGGTTCGACTTCGACGACTTCTTGCGTTCGTTCTTCTTGAACGAAAAGGAGTTTCCGCGTTCACCCGAGGCCATGCGCCAGTTCCTTGATCGGATGGTCGGCGCAGATGTCCTGGTCTCGGTCGCAGAGTCGGTGCGACGGGAAATACAGGAGCACGAAGGCGAATTCTCGAAGCAGCAGGCAGAGATCAAGCGCAACCAGCAGCAAGTCGACAAGTACCTGCCGAACATCGAGAAGATCCCAGCTGTCGAAGCGCAGCGCGACGAACACGACGCCGCGATCGAAGAGTATCGAGATACGGCGACGAAGCTCCAAGCAGAAGAGAGCGAGATCGAAACGGCGCTGAAGGCTCGGGAAGCGCAGCGCGATCGACTTCGGAGTCTCCCCCAGAAACCTGTCGTGCGGCTCAAGGACGGTGTTAAGCACCTCTTGGAGGGCTACCCGAACAAGGCCGAGGGAGTGCTCAGTTCGAGCAGCAAGGACGTTGCGAAGGTCCGGTCGAAGCTGCAGGAATTCGAGCGTCTCGGCGAGCGGTTCGACGCCGTCGTTCGTGGCCAAGAAGACTCGTTGAAGCTCGTCCAAGAACGAATCAACGGCACCGGCGAGGGATCGCTGTCCGCGCGCCAAGCGGCTTCGCGCGCTCTGCATACACGGGCCACGCAGTCTCGGTCGAAAAGCGTGGTGATGGGAACGTTGCTGTTCTTCGTCGGAGTTGCGATCGCCGTCGTTGGCTTCGCCCTCATGCAAGAAGCGTTCACCCTTCCGAGTACTTGGCAGATCAGCTCATCGGCGGCAACGTTCGGCTGCCTCGGCGGCGGCGCCCTGTTCGTCTTGCTCGCGATCATTCTCTGGACTCGCGCTACCAGGCACCGTCTAGCGATTGAATCGTGCGCGCGGGAGGAGACCGCGCTCGAAGCCGAGCGAGTGGTCGAAACCAAGAAGCTCGAGACTCTTCAGCAGTTCGGTCGTGATTCCGCGCGCATGGACGAAGTCGTTTCGTCGCTCGAGGGTATCGACGAAGAGCTGCTGAGACGCCCGCTCGGAGAGTACTCCGAGCAGCTCGGGAAGATCACCGTCGAGGGATCTCTCGAGAAAGCGTGTACCGAGTTGTCCGATGACGAGAGCCGGATGATTCAGCGTCTGCGGACGTCCGCCAAGAACGCGAGCAAGGAGCTACAGAAAACGCTCGAGCTGCAAAAGAAGGAAGTGTCTCGACGAGACCGTGCCGAGACCGAAATCCGCGAGTACGAGAAGCAGGAAGGACGAAAGTCGGCCTTGGAAGAACAGAATGGCGAGCTCAAGGTCGGATCCGACGCGATTCGAACCGAGATCGAGACCCGTCAGCTGTTACTTCAGTTACTCGACGAGACGGTGGAGTCGATTCGGCACCGCGCCGGACCTGGCCTCGGAAAAGCCATGCGACGTCTCTTGCCCGCCCTGACCGGAGGACGGTATCGCGATCTGAAGATAACCCCGGAGTTCAAGCTGCAAGTGTTTACGAGCGAGAAGAGCGACTTCCTTTCGCAGCACGAACTCTCCGGTGGAACCTTCGAGGGGTTGAGCCTCGGCTTCCGTCTCGCGTTTTCGCAGGCGTTCATCCGCGCAGTGGTTCGGGGACCTCAGTTCCTGTTCTTGGACGAACCGTTCAAAGCGATGGACTCCGACCGAGTCCACCTCACTCTCAGCGCGTTGATGCAACTGAGTCCCGACTTTCAGCAGATTTTCGTGATCATTCCGGGGATTCGCGACGCGGATCGATCCCTGTTCGACGTCATTCACCAGGTTTCGGTTGGAGATCCTTTGCTCGGCGATGGTGAGCGGGATTTGGCGCATCCGCCGCGTCGTCTCGTCGACGGGGTGACCGATTCTAGAGGCTCCGTCGAAGGCAACGGAGTCGAGCACTCTGTTTCGCCGGACGCTGTCCAAGCTGACGAGGAGCCTGCCGACACGGTCCCCGCCGACACCGTCCCCGCCGACGACGATGGCACCTCGTTCCTGGTCATGCCCGGATCCGAAACGCACGGGGCGGGCGAGGGGTCTACTCCGCCGTTCGCTGACGTGCCTACGGATGAGGCGGACTCCCTGCTCGACGACCTAGAGGAGTTGACCGCAAAGGCGTTGGAGTCTGAGGTCATCGAATTGCCGGATGCTCGGCGTTTGACGGATCCTACGGACATCTTCGCGACGCCGCCCGAGTTGGATGACGGAGAGTCGGCCTGAGGGAGGCGCCTGCAATGACGTCGCTTCCTTCGGCTCCGCCCGCCGTCGTCGACCAGCTGCTGGTCGCGGCTGATTTTCACTTGGCCGGAAGCGCGGAATCTCGCCACCGTCTGCAGGCGCTCTTGGAGGAGGCGCGTCGACGTGGCGCGCCGCTATTCATCCTCGGGGATTTGTTTCACTATTGGTTCGGTCGCCGGCATCTCGAACTCGACATGTATCGCGAAGAGCTTGCTCTCTTGCGAGACGCCCGCGACTCGGGCGTCTCGATGTACTTGTTGCCGGGCAATCGTGACTTCCTCCTCGACACGTCGTTCTCTCGACGCACCGGAATCTGGGTAGGCGGTAACGAGATCGAGGTGACTCTCGGCGACTCTCGTGTGCACTTCTCCCACGGAGATCTCCTCTGTCCATCGGATTTGAACTACCAGGCGATGCGTCGCTTGATCCGTTGGGCGCCGATGCGCATGTTGGCCCATCAACTACCATCGGCGATCGTCGATCGAATCGCGGCGCGGCTCCGTGAACACTCTGAGCGCGTCGTGAAAGAAAAATCGGCCACCGTGCTCGAGCCCGATCGAGCCATGCTCCTCGGGATGTTTGCGCAAGGAAGCGACGTGGTTGTCTGCGGGCACTTTCACAAGTTCCGCGACGAGTCGTTCGATAGCGAGCACGGCCAGGGACGTTTTCTGATCTTAGATCCGTTCGAAGAGCGCGGGGGGTTTCTCTCCGCCTCCGTCGAATCCGGTTGGACACGAGAGTTCATCGCGCCGTGAATGTCGACAGTTCCAGCTACCGTGAAGAGTTCCGAATCACGGTTCCGACGATTGTCGTGACCGGACCTACCGCGGGTGGCAAGGGTCGCCTCGCTTCGGAGATTGCCCGTCGACTCAGCACGGGAGTGATTTCGCTCGACTCCATGAAGGTCTACCGAGACATGGACATCGGGGCGGCGAAGCCTTCGCTAGCCGCGCGCCGTTCCGTCCCATTTCATCTCATGGATCTGCGCGACCCGTGGGAGTCGTTCTCCGTGGGAGACTACATCGACGAGCTGCGTCGGCTGGAACCGTCGCTAGGTTCACGGTGGTTGATTGCGGGTGGGGCGGCGTTCTACTTGAACGCGCTGCGTCATGGGATCTTTCGCGGACCACCGCCGGATGTCTTCTATCGACAACGTCTCACGGAGGAGTTCGAGGCGGTCGGCTATCAGGAGCTTCACGATCGTTTGGCCGCCAAGGATCCCTCGTCGGCTCAACGTATTCACCCCACTGACGGTCGTCGAATCATTCGCGCGCTCGAGGTGATGGAGAGTTGTGGGCGGCCGTTTTCTGAGCTTCAAGCGCTGAGACGGCCGATTCTCGAACAGGGGCGGTGTCGGCTGATTGGAATCTCGAGGCCCCGCGACGAACTCTACGAGCGCATCGACTCACGAGTCTTGCGAATGTTTACTGCGGGTTGGGTCGACGAAGTGAAGCGACTCTGTGACGCTCACGCGCCGTCGTGGAGCGCCCAGGCCGATCAGTCGATTGGGTACCATCAGATTCGCGCCGCGCTGAGCGCGGGGGACGACCCGCGAGAGCGCATCCCCTTGATTCAGCAGAGAACCCGCCATTTCGCGCGACACCAGCTGATTTGGTTTCGTAAGATGCCCGTCGAATGGTGGCGTCCAGACGAGGAATCGGAACTGTTGGCGTCGATCGATTCCTCGCTCGACCACTACGCGCGCGCGGGCACCTTCCCCGCTCCCGACTCTCACCGACTCCGAAATGATCACCTGTGACTTCCGAGATAGCACCCAAGGATACGAGTGGCATGGATCCCCGGCGGTTCCATCGTGCGTTGATCATCTACGTCGGCCTCGGCCTCGGGACGGTGACGGCGTGGCAGGTCTGGCGTTTTTCCGACGACAAGTCGCTAAGAGACACAGCGGAAGCGAATGACCGACGCGTGACTGAAGACTTCTCCAAGCTTCGAGAAGCAGCCGCTGCGTTCGAAACGATCCACGGCCACGCCGCGACCTCCTGGCAGGACCTGACCGACAGCGGGTACTTCCCGGCGCCGCTCACCGATCCGTGGAGTGATCGACCGTATCGGTTCCTCAATGGTGCCGCCGGGTTTTCCGCGTTCACCTACGGGCGCGACGATCAGGAGGGTGGCGACGGCTACGACGCGGATCGATTCTCGACGGGCGAATGATCCGATTCAGGAGCGGCGCTCGCTCTTACCCGGCCCGCTCTGCTGCACTGTTGGCGAGAAGCTCCGTTCGCAAAGAGCTCCGTTCGCAAAAAAACCGAGCCGACTTCATCGCGCGGTTGCGATGGGATCGGCTCGGTTTGCTAAGCAGTTCGGTATGTGAGCAGCGTCAGCGACTACTGCTCTTCGATCGGGCGATCGTCGAGGTCGAAGATCGTTCGGTCGATGTCAACACGGAACTGGTGAAGGTCATCACCAAACTTCTTGAAGTGACGCTTCCAGTATCCACTCGAGAAAATAGTGCTGCGCTCGGTCGTCGCGCAGCCGCTGAGGCCGAGAAGTGCGACAAGGCACAGGAACGTGAAGAGCTTCCGCATTTTCATCCTCCCGACTGGCGTTTTCTGCCAGCGACTTGCTTCAATCCCGCCGGTCGGGCGGTAAGACGACCGCCTGCGGTTCCGATCGTGATCCTCTTGTTCGAGCGTTCTCGAACAAGGATCCCCATGTCGTAGATCGGCCATTGCCGCCGACTCCCTTGAACTGTGTCTTGGAGCTGACGGACCGGGGTTCGTAACTGCGCTTCTAGTTGGATCTTCCGTTGTTCGAGAACTCTTGGGAAATCTCCGCGGGCTACACACCCGAGATCATTCGCCGCAAATTCACGACGCGAAACTCCTACGCAGAAGCACGAGAGCCTACCCAGACCCGAGACCCCCGTCAATCGGAGCCTCTGCAGGTCAGAGGGGGGTAGGCGACGCCTTAAGAAACCACGGACGTGTCACCGCGGAGTCATCGACGAACCCGTGCGGAAGTACTTGTCGTATCGACGGATAGCCTCGCGGTGTCCGCCCCCGTCACGGCGCCGACGAGACGCACTCCTTCGCTACAGGATGTATCCACTCTGGGTATCGTCTTGAACCAGATAATTGAGGCGCGTGTCGACGTACTCTACGTCCACCATGACGTCCCGAGCGGCGTCGGGCAGTGCATCCGGGGCGAGGAACAACGGCTCTTCGAGCAGCTTCTCGAACAACGCGTACAGTCGCCGCGCGCCAATGTTCTGCTGACGTTGATTCAGGTCCCACGCCAGTTCGGCGATTCGATCGATTCCAGTAGCGTCGAACTTGAGCTTCACTCCTTCGGTGGCAAGGAGCTCTGCGTATTGGCGGGGGAGGGCGTTCTCCGGCTCTCGCAAGATCTGTCCGAACGCTTCTCGGGAGAGGCTTTCGAGTTCCACGCGAATTGGGAATCGTCCCTGCAACTCTGGAATCAGGTCGCTCGGCTTCGCTGCGTGAAACGCTCCAGCGCCGATGAACAGCACGTGGTCGGTTCGTACCACGCCGTATCGGGTATGAACCGTCGAGCCTTCCACGATGGGGAGTAGGTCTCGTTGCACGCCTTCTCGCGACACTTCGGCGCTGCCGTGACTGTCCGCGGAGGTCACGATCTTGTCGATCTCGTCGAGGAAAATGATTCCGCTGTGTTCAGCGCGGCGGATCGCTTCCTCGTGAACCTTGTCTTGGTCGACGAGCTTCTCGGCCTCCTGGTCGATCAGGGTCTGACGAGCTTGCGACACGGGAAGGCGTCGCGTTTCGGTTTTTGCGCCTCCGCCGAATTTGCTGGCGAGCCCCTGAATGTCGATCCCCATCTGCTCGACGCCGCTGCCCGAGAATAGCTCCACGAACGGTGTCTGGTTCGATTGCACCGTGATCTCGACTTCGCGCTCTTCCAGCTTGCCGTCGCGAAGTTTCGCCCGGAACGTCTCACGAGTCTTGCGTCGCCGCTCGATGTCTTCCGGCTCCGAACCGGCGGTCGACTCCTCGCCGACGAGTAGGTCGAGCAGGCGATCTTCGACCTTGCCCTTGGCCTCGGTTTGAACCCGGTGCAGTTCTTCTTCCTTGACGAGGCCAATGCCGACGTCGACGAGATCCCGAACCATCGACTCGACGTCGCGACCGTGATACCCGACCTCGGTGTACTTGCTCGCCTCCACTTTCAGGAAGGGGGCGTCCACCAAGCGAGCGACACGCCGGGCGATTTCTGTCTTTCCGACACCGGTCGAGCCGATCAAGATGATGTTCTTCGGCATCACTTCTTCGCGGAGAGACTCGCTGAGTTGACGTCGACGCCAGCGATTGCGGATCGCGATGGCGACCGCTCGTTTGGCGTCGTGTTGTCCGACAATGTGTCGATCGAGCGCAGCGACGATCTCGGTGGGCGTCAGTTCTGACTTCTTTGGTTGCGGGCTCATTCCAATACTTCCACGTGAATCTCGCCATTGGTGTAGATGCAGATGTCGGACGCGATCCGGAGCGATTTCTCGCAGATCTCCTTGGGCGACAACTCGGTTTCGGCGAAGAGGGCTCGGGCCGCGGCGAGGGCATGGCCACTGCCGGACCCGATCGAGACGATTCCGTCCGACGGTTGAATGACTTCGCCCGTTCCGGACAGGAGGAGTGATTGCTCTTTGTCGACGACGATGAGCATGGACTCGAGCCGTCGGAGAACGCGATCCGTCCGCCAGTCGCGCGACAGATTCACGGCGGCTTGAACCAAGTTTCCGCTTTGTTCGGAGAGTTTGGCTTCGAATCGCTCGAGTAGGGCGAAGGCGTCCGCGACCGAGCCGGCGAAGCCAGCGAGCACTTTGCCGTCGGCGAGAGTCCGGATTTTTCGGGCGTCACCTTTGACGACAGAGTTGCCAAGGGTTACTTGGCCATCCCCACCGATCGCGACCTGAGACCCGCGCCGTACGGAGATAATCGTGGTGGCGTGAAAGTTCTGTTCCATGGGGCGGCGGATTGTAACGGTCGGCGGACCAGTCACAAGCCGAGACCTCCTTCCTCGTTGTCTCTTGTCGCATGCTCTTGCCGTGATTGACACCTATGGGGACCACATTTAGACTCCGCGCCCCTTTAGACAGTCACGCGACCGAGCGGGCCTTCCCGCCATCACGAAGTGAGCGATGCCGTGAGCGACGATGAGATCCGCCGGATCAAGCTGGAGAAGATCGAACGACTTCGTGAGATGGGCCGCAACCCGTATCCGGAGCGGTTCGACCGAACGCACACCCTGAGCGAGGCGAACGAGATCGAAGAGGGCGTCACCAACGTCCGCATCGCTGGCCGGATGATATCGCGCAAGGAGTTCGGCAAGTTCGCGTTCTTCAACCTGCAAGATCTCGATGGGCAGTGTCAGGCTTCGATCCAAATTGACAAGGTCGGCAAGGAGACGTTCAACGAGTTCAGCAAACTTGCGGACATCGGTGATTTTATCGGCGTCGACGGCGAGATGGGGCGGAGCAAGATCGGAACGCCCACTGTCAAGATCGACAGCTACCAAATTCTCGGCAAGACGCTGCAGCCACTGCCCGAGAAGTACCACGGTATCGCCGATCAAGAATCGCGCTACCGACGTCGCTACCTCGACCTGATCATGGACGAAGAGTCGCGGCGCCGTTTTCGCCTGCGCGGTCGGTTGATTCGGTCGATTCGTCGCATCTTGGACGAGAACGGCTTCGACGAAGTCGACACCCCGGTACTCCAAGTCAAGCCGTCGGGAGCGCTGGCGAAGCCGTTCGTGACGCACCACAACGCGCTCGATATGCCGGTGTACATGCGGATCGCTCCCGAGACGTACTTGAAGCGTTGCATCGTCGCCGGCTACGACCGGGTCTACGACGTGGCGCGTGTCTTTCGTAATGAGGGAATGGATCCGTCGCACCTACAAGACTTCACGATGCTCGAGTACTACTGCGCGTACTGGAACTACGTCGACAACATGGACTTCACCGAGAAGTTGATTAGGGAGTGTCTCGAGGAGTGCCTCGGCACCCTTCAAGTCACGGTAGGCGATGACACCATAGACTTCGGTGGCGATTGGCCTCGACGGTCGCTCGGCGAACTCATCGAAGAGCACTCCGGGATCAAGATCGCGGAATGTCCGGACGCCGAGTCGTTGAAGGCGGCGATTCGTGATCGCTCGATCACCGTCGACAAGATCGACAAGCTCGGACGCGGGGCGCTGATCGACCAGCTGTACAAGAAGGTCTGCCGCCCGAAGCTCATTCAGCCCATTTTCGTGACGTCGCATCCGAAAGATCTTTCCCCTTTGGCTCGTGCCAACGACGACGATCCTACGATCACCGATCGTTTCCAGCTCGTCGTCCGAGGCTGGGAGATCTTGAACGCCTACTCGGAATTGGTCGATCCGATCGATCAGCGGGAGCGGTTGGAAGAGCAGGCAAAGCTCGGCGCGGCCGGCGACGACGAAGCGATGGACATGGACGAAGACTATCTCATGGCCATGGAGCACGGCATGCCGCCGATCTCCGGGTGGGGGATGGGGATCGATCGTTTTGCGGCCCTTGCCGCCGGCGTCGAGAACCTTCGCGATGTGGTTCTGTTCCCGCTGATGAAGCCGGAAGAGTAGACGCGGTTACCCTGCGAACGGGTCCCAACCGTCGGCGGAGCCGGTCCACACTCCATTTCGGCCTCGTAGCTCGATCCCCGGTTGCGCGTTGACGTGCCCGATGCGCGTCAGCGGCACCGCGAGCTGTTCTGCGATGCTCGCGAGTTCAGCGTCACGGCCCGGACGGATGGCCACCAAGAGTTCGTAGTCTTCGCCGCCGCGGAGGATCGTTTCGAGGTCGAGTTGCGTCGCCTCCTCCAGCGTGGATAGATCGACAGTGGCGCCCACGTCGCTCGACCGAAGGAGTCGACCGAGGTCCATCGCTAGCCCATCGCTTAGGTCGATCGCTGCCGTGACGTGATCGCCCCGCGACAAGCGCCTTGCGAGTTCGAGGCGAGGCTCGGGGTGAATCCACGCCTCGCGTTTGCTTGCGTCCACCCCCGACCCGGCGAGCAGCGCGTCCAGGACGGTCGAGGCGAGGCCGGGCGAGCCCGAGACGTAGAGTTCGTCGCCGGCGCGGGCGGTGCTTCGCAGGATTGCCATACCGTGGGTGACCGCGCCGAGCGCAGTCACGGATATCGACAATGGCCCGGAGGTCTTGGTGACGTTGCCGCCGAGCAAGGTCGTGCCGAGCTCTCCGCACGCAGAGGCGACTCCGTCGAAGAATGCGTCGTCGAATCTTCCCGGGAGCGAGGTTGTCTCCAAAGCGAGCAGCACGCCGCGGGGCGCGGCGCCCATCGCCGCGAGATCGCTGACCGATACGCGGATTGCGCGCGACGCGAGTTCTTCGTTGGACAGCCACTCGTTACGAAAGTGCACCCCTTCGACCACCGTATCGACAGTGGTCACGAGGGATTCGTGAGCGGCGAACGTCAAGACACAAGCGTCGTCGCCGATACCGACCGTGTCTAAAGAGTCGGGGAATCCGAATCGAGCGCGGAGTCGCTCGACCCATTCGATCTCGTTCATGGCGTCCTTCGCACAAGCTTCACTCGGTTCAAAGTCCCGTCTTAGCGAGAGCGCTCGGCGGCGACAAGCATGTCCTGTGGTACGCTTCGCCGGTCCAACGAATCTGACAAAGTGGAGAGTCGGTAATGAGCGAATCGAACTTGAAGTGCGGCAGTTCGCTGCGGTCGGCTGCGTACCTATTCGCGGCGACGATTGCGCTGGCCGGCGCGATCGGGTGCGACTCGGGTTGCGCGAAGCCGCCGCCGCCGTCGAGTACCGGTCCTTCCGAGAAAAAAGCGGCCGCACGAGAGTCGTTTGCCGCTCGACTCGCGGCTGAGATTCCTGCCCAGGAGAGCCCGTGGGTGATTGCCCACGCACTGCTCGCATTCGGCCCGGACCTGCACATCGGCGAGGCCGCGGCGTTGAATCGATTGTCAGCTCGCTGGGTCCAGCGAAGCGACGGACGTACGTTCGTTGCGCTCCTCGGGGCCGGTACTTTGGGGGAACAGCACCCGCACCTCGTCCTGAAGACGCTGCTCCACGTTTTTCCCACGTCCCACGCTACCGCGGCAGAGTTGGTTCGCGACCTCGCCAAGACAGCCATCGCCGAGTTCGAACCGCCGACAACGTTCGAGCAGCGAAACGACGTCGCGTGGTTTCTCGAGGCGGTCGCCCGAATGTCATTGCCGGCCGACAGGCCGATTCGACCGGGGGGGCCGACACCTAGGGAACTAGCCGAAGTCGCGCTCGCCACTCTCGAATCTGGCGATCGTCTCGTCGAGAACGCGCTCGAGCAGAGCGAGTTCTCGAGGCCGGGCGGAAGCGGCGGCCCGGAGACGCACGGCGTGTTTGCCTATACGTGCGGGGGGCAACATCTGCTGCAGGGGATCTTGTCCGCGGCTGAGCACGGCTTCCTCGACGACGCGCAACGAGCGCGGTTGACGAAGAGGCTCGGCGTCTACCGGCGGCGTCTCGACGCGGAGTATCGCTTTCGCCAACGTGAGTACGACCGAGCGATCGCGAGCGGCGCTTCAGAGATCTTGGCCGAGCAGATGTTTGGCATGTTCAGCCTGAAGCTGCTCGGCCACGGCTTGGAAATTCTCGGGCGTGCGCACCGCGTCGGGGTCGGAGATCCCTCGCAGATCGAACAAGCCGTTCGGTCGACTCGGGGAAAACTGCTGGGAATCTTTCGGCGATTGGATGACGATCTCGACCCCGATCGCACCTTGCTCAAGAGTTTGCGTCGATCGCGGCCTGCCATGTGGCAACTGTGGTTTGGTGACGGCTGTCACGCGCTTCGTGGGTTATCCGAAACCGATGACATCGGTCGTTGAAGTCGACCGACCGCATTCCAATTGCGGTTTCGAGTCGAACATGAAGAGAGAAGAGAGTGGAGACGAATTCCGTGCAGATCATCGGCTCGAAGCGACTCGAGAGTTTGGGCGCCTACGCGTTCGACGCGATCGACCGCAAAGTGCAAGCGCTTCGCGAACAGGGGCTCGCGCCCGTCGACTTCGGGGTGGGTGACCCGACGCTTCCGGCGCCGGAACTCGTCCGCCGTGCGACGGCGGCGGGAATCGAAACCTACAAGTGCTCCGGCTATCCCCCGTACGCGGGCATGCCGGAGTATCGGACCGCCGTGGCGGAGTGGACGAAGCGGCGCTTCGGTGTCGATCTCGACCCGGCCACGGAAGTCATCGGCACCGTCGGGTCGAAAGAGGCCATCTTCAATTTCGCCGAAGCGATTCTCGATCCCGGCGATTTAGTCATTTCGCCCGATCCGGGATATCCGCCCTACGAACGCGGCACCTTGTTCGCCGAGGGTAAGGTGCATCTGCTGCCGCTCGACCCCGACAACAACTTCATGCCGGACTACGAGAGCATCCCGGAAGACGTCGCGCGCAAGGCGAAGATCTTCTGGCTGACGCATCCGAACAGTCCTACCGGAGCCGTCGCTTCGGCGGAGTACCTCAAAGGTTGGATCGAGTTCTGTCGCTCTCACGACATCATCGCGGCGTGCGATGAGGCGTACACCGAGATCTACTTCGGAGATCCTCCGCACTCCGCCCTCGAGTTCGGGCTCGAAGGCGTGATCGTCTTTCAGTCGCTGTCCAAGCGTTCTGCGATGACGTCGTATCGCATCGGTTGGTGCGCTGGCGACGAACGCATTGTCTCGTTGTTTCGCAAGGTGAAGACCAACGTCGACTCGGGCGCCCCGTGGTTCGTGCAAGCGGGAGCGATCGCTGCGTTGTCGGATGAAGTGCACGTCGCCGAGTTTCGCGACGGGTACCGTCGGCAGCGAGATGTCTTGGTCGACGCGTTCGAGGCGGCGGGGTTGCCGCGCTCTGAACCCGCGGCGACGCTCTACATTTGGCAACGCTGTCCCGACGGGATGTCGGCGGTCGAACTGGCCGAGCGTCTTCTCGATCCGAAGATTGCAGCGGTGACGTTGCCGGGGCCGGCGCTGTCGAGTCGACCGGACGCCACTCCGCGCGAAATTGACTACATCCGGTTGGCGCTTGTCCCGAGCTTTGACGATTGCGCTCGTGTGGCTGCTAGCATTGCAGAGCATCTGCGGGTGTGAGTGCGTTCTCGGGTCCGAAGGGGTGGTTGCGTGGCCGTCGAAGAACGGGTGATCTTGCTCGGGCGGGTGGCGCTGGCGATTGCGAGTTGCGATTCGGATCAACTCGATCAGTCGCTAGTCGCTTGCTCGACAAGCGTCGACGCGGCGCGCGATCTGCCCGACGCGATCCTTCAGGGAATTCCGTACTCTGGGTTTCCCGGGGCGATCGACGCGTTGGGGCGCTGGGCCCGACTCGTCGAACAGCCAGCTGCCCCGGCCCACGGCTCAAGCAGGAGTCCTGTAGCCCGAAGCGGGGGCCGGGTCACTCGTGACGTCGGTCGCGACAACTTCGAACGAGTTTATGGAGCTCAATCGGACCGCGTGCTCGGCGATCTGCGAACGTTCGCGCCCGCGCTCGAGAGCTGGATCCTCGAATTCGCCTACGGCACGGTGATGAGCGATGGGCTCGAACTGTTCGATATCGAGGCGCTAGGGGTCGCTTCGCTCCTGGGGCAAGCTCGGCGGCGGCCTCTACATTCTCATCTTCGAGGCGCGGTTCGCGTCGGGTGGGATCCGGAGGAGCTTAGGGAGTTCGTCGAGCGGTTGTCGCCGTGGTGCGACAACGATCTCGTCGCCCACGCGATCGACGTGATCGCCGGTCTGGACCGCGAAGGAGCGTGATCGTCCGAGCGGGACGTGATCGACCGCGCGGATCAACGTCGCAAGTCAGGTTCCTGTCTAGGCCTCCGGGGTTGCTTGCCGAAACGAGGGAAGGGCTTACAATCCCAGGCCGAGAAGAGATCCGATGACCACGAAGATTGCGTTCATCAATCAGAAAGGCGGCGTGGGCAAGACAACCCTCGTCGCGAATTGCGGCGCCTACTGGGCGCGGCAAGGCCAGCGTGTGCTGCTCATCGACCTCGATCCGCAGGCGCACCTGACTCTACACCTCGGAACGTCCGGAGAGCGCGAGGACGTCAACATCTACCGGGTGTTCCGCAAGGACCTCGATATCACCGAGGCACCGGTCCGGATTCCCGACGAGAAGCTCGACATTATTCCGTCGCACATCGATTTGTCCGCCGCGGAATGGGAATTCGGCCAAGAAGTCGGCCGCGAGATGCTTCTGCGTGACTACCTGCGGAAGCTGCTCAGCCATCGTGAGTACGACGTGGTACTGATCGACTGCCCGCCGTCACTGGGTTTTCTTTCCTTGAATGCCTTGGCCGCCGTCGAAGATGTCGTGATCCCCGTTCAGGCTGAGTTCTTCGCGTTGCAGGGCATGGCGCAATTGCTCAAAGTCGTGGAACTGATCAAGGACCGGCTGCACCCAGTGCTCAAGTGGCGCGCGATCGTGCCGACGTTGGTCGACACTCGGACCAACCTCGGTCGTGAGGTCATCGCCGAACTGCAGAACCACTTCGCCGACCTCGTGACGAAGACTCATCTTCGCAAGCGAGTCAAAGTCGCGGAGGCGCCGAGTCACGGCCAGTCGATCTTCGAGTACGCCGAGAACTCACCGGAAGCGAACGAGTTCGCGGCACTTGCGCAAGAGCTGGAAGTACGACTCGAAATACCTCCGCCACGATCTTCAGAACCCTCGACTCAACCGGAAGCGCAAGAGCGCGATGGATCGACGCCCGTAGGGCGGCTGTCTCGATCGATCGCCTCGAGCACAACCTCACCGGAGTCCAACGCCTCTTGATGCGCTCCAGTCATCTTTGCCTCGTGATCCTGCTCGTCGTTTCGAGTTATGGCTTCGCGGCGGACGGACCGTCTCCCGAAATCAAACGCCGCGTCGCGGCTTTGAACGACGACGGCATCGCCTTGTACCAAAAGGGCGAGTACGTGCGCGCGATCGCCCGTTTCGAAGAAGCTCTGCGATTACACAGTAGCTCGTCCGACGTCCGCACCAATCTCGGGAAAGCCCACGCCGCCTACGGGTTGCATTTGGTCGATGGCGCGGTGACGGTCGACGAAGGGACCGCCGCGTTACGGCGCGCACTCGAACGGCTGAACCAGGCCTTGCTCTACTGGAAGGGCGATGGCAAGACCCACCGAGCGATCGCATGGTGCCATTACGAGTTGTCCGAGTTGCCGGCGGCCGAGCGGTCGTTGACGACAGCCGCGACGCTCGATCCGGGGTCGTTCGAAACGTGGCGTCTTCTCGGTGTCGTTCGGGAGGAGCAGCAAAAGTTCGAGGCGTCGTTCGAGGCGTACAGCAAGGCGCTCGCGATCAAACCCGGCGATCGCTTGCTGACGACCCGGTTGAAGCGCGCTCGATTCGATCGGCAAGCCATCCGTGAGTTTCGCAAGCTGAAGACCGATCGATTCACCATTCACTATCCCGACGCCGTCACCGTTGCCACGGCGAAGAGTATCCAGGCGGTTCTCGATCAGACCATCGCGACGTTTGTTCGGCGCTGGAACCTGTCAGAGCCGAAGGGCGTCGTCGTTATCTGCTATCCGCCCGGTGAGTTTTCTCTGCGAACCGGCCTTCACGAAGACGTCGGCGGTGCCTTTGACGGTCGGATTCGCATCGCATTCCCCGAGGAACTCGA
Source organism: Planctomycetota bacterium (assembly GCA_021776775.1). GTDB lineage: Bacteria > Planctomycetota > UBA8108 > UBA1146 > JAJFFE01 > JAJFFE01. The sequence continues at coordinate 50,401 of JAJFFE010000059.1, forward strand.
GGGCGGTGGCCTCGGCGTCGAACGAGTTGTGCGACACGAGGCGATCCACCTCTTGCTACAGAGTGCCGGCGCTCGCCCGCCACGCTGGGTCGACGAAGGAGTCGCCCAGTTTCTCGATGGTGATCAGCGCAAGCTATGGTGGCCACGGTTCCGGCAGGCGCTCAAGAAGTCACCGAATGTCGGGGTTCACGAGCGGGAGGGCTTGTTCAGCCACGCGGATCCGGCCACATGGGCGGCGCTGTACCTTCATTCGTATTTCTTCGTGAAGCATTTGGTGGAGGTGGGGGGAGAGCTCCGGATCGATATGGTCGTTCGTGAAGTTCGTTCCGGTAAGCCGTGGAGCGAGTCGTTCGAATCGATCTACGGCGTGTCGGCCGGCGAGCTGGACCGACGCTGGCGCCGCAAGCTCATCGAAGAGCCTCCGGTCAAGCGTCCCAACCGGCGGCCGTGAGTTTCGGCTCCGTGGCGGCTAGCTAGCGAGACCCGTCACTGCTTGCGTCGCAGGGGCTTACGGCGTCGCCCTCAAGTTCGATCCCGATCGAATCCGAAGCTAGTGGGTAACCCGTCTCGCTCCTGGTTTCGGAGGAATTATGGCGAATGCCCTAACGCGCGAAGAGCTTGAATTCGTGAAAGCGATCGAGAGCTACAAAAAGACGAACTCCAAGGCGTTCCTCTCTTGGACAGAGGTCCTCTCGATTGTGAAAGAGCTCGGCTACAAGAAGAGTGAGCTGCACAAGCGGAAGAAAGCAAAGGCGTAGCGGCATCATGGAAAGCACCTCGATTCTCGCCCTCTTGTTCGGGGCTCTCGACGGGAGCGTGCCACGCGACCTCTTCAACGCGGAAGTTGCGGCGGCTGACGGTCTCGACTTGACCGGTATCGACCTCAATAACTATGACTTGCGCGGGTTGACCTTTCGTCGTTGCACGCTGAGAGACGCGAAACTCAATAGCGTTCGCGCGGACGGCGTGTCATTCGAGCAGGCCAACCTCGACGGCGTAGAACTCAACAACGCGTCACTCGTCACGGCGAACTTCGAGCGGGCGTCTGCTATCGACTCCACCATGGTCGAAGCGGACATGACCGGCGCCGACTTGACCTGGTGCGTCCTGCGCGGCTCTCGACTCGATGGCGTCGATTTGGGTCGCGCGACGCTGTGGAAAACTGATCTGCGCGAGGCGGTCTATCCGGATTTCGCATTCCGACCTGATCAGGACATCCTTCACTCCCAGCTGGAGAGACCGCTCGAAGGGCGCGTGACGTTGCGAGAGTTTCTCGACGTCGTCAGCGGGCTGTCCGAAACCTCGTACAAGATGCCTGGAAGCGCGCCCGGCCCCAAAGTGGACATCCCGGAAAACCTCAAAGACGATCCAGATATGCACTTGGCGACGGTTGCGCGCGATCTCGGACTCCGAGTCGTTCCCCACGTCGGCCCGACCGGGTCGATCATGCACTACGAGATCGTGCAGTAGGCGCAGCCTATCCAGGGGCTGGCAACGCACGTTTCCCCTGGATTTCCCCCTCGTCGTCTCCAGAATGATGCTGGTTCGCAGCCGTGACCACTCGGTTGCGGCTTCTTCGTGTGAGCGTACGAGAATCGTCGTCGCGCGGGCGAAGGCCAGTCAGTCGTTGTGTTGACCCCGCGAGCCGGGGCGTCTGGTTTTGAGAGAGGGGGGCGTGATGATTTCACGCCGAGCGCAGCCAATTGAAGACATTATCGATCTGTTCCCGAGTCAGTACGTCCTGCTGGGGTCGTGTCGGTTCGACGACCGCGGGCAGCTGACTCACGGCCGAGTCTTGGAGTCGTCGACCGATTCGGACGACATCTACGACGCGCTGCGGACCAACCCCAACAGCGTCATTATCTACACTGGCCCTGACTCGCTCGATCACGACGGTGCTTTCCTCGATTCGGGCCAAGTTTGGGAGGCTCGCAGCGTCTCGCATTCCTGACGACCGAGATCGCTCCGACTCCACTCTCAGACCACCGACGACGCGCTCCGACGGGCTTTGCGTCTTCGGATCCGCGAATGAAGACGAAAAAACTGGGCTTATGACAGCCAATTGAGGGGCCCCTCCCATCCCGGTCCGCCTGCCTAAATCCTTGTCACCTTTCGAGAAAACGCAATTCACCCGTTGAAGGGCGGATTGGGCTGTGCTAACTTATTTTGGCTGTAACCCTCAAGGCGAACGAGACCTAGGGCCGATAGTAGAAACGACCTTGGAATCCAGCCTGGCACACGCCAAGCGTCGCCGATTTTCAACGTCCGTGGACTACGTTTTCGGGCATTGAGGCGGGCGTTTGTGAGACCGATGCGCGACGTAGCGCCGGATTCCGTGTAGTGCAGCGAAACTCGATTTTGGAAGGACGGCCATGCGCACGATCACTAAGCGTGACTTGGTCCAACTGATCGCCGAGAAGACCAACGTGCAACAGCAGAAAGCCAAGGAAGTCATCCAAAGCTTTCTCGACGAGATCATCACCGAGCTCGCAAATGGGAACCGTCTTGAGTTCCGCGACTTCGGGGTGTTCGAACCGCGCAAGAAAGCTCCGCGACTAGCTCGGAACCCAAGAACGGGTGAAAAGATTCAGGTGCCTCACAAAGTCACCGTGAAGTTCAAAGCGGGGCGTCTCATGAAAGAGAAGCTCCAAGATAGTGGGTTGGCCCAGGACGGGGCGGAGTCGAGCGCGGCGAGCTAGGTGCTCGTTCGTTCGAACTTGGCTTCGTCGTTGAACCGAACTCACTTGGTTGAACGAATCTGGGCGCCGGCAGGTCGATCTATTTCGGCCGATCTGCCGGCGGCTTTGTGTCTGAACGGGCTTCGATCCGTAACGCCGAGTAACGTGAGGCGGTCGTCGTGATCCCGAGATCGCGTCGATATCCCGTTGTGAGGCAACAACCTGAGGGTTGTGCGAGGATCGGCCTGCGCAACCCCTCCGTGGGTTCCGATCATCCGATAGGGGAACTTCTCCCCTCGGAGAGAGGGATCGGATGACGGATAGCATTAGTAGTTCTAGCTCGCCTAGCTCGCCTAGCGCTGGTGCGCTGCTGACGGGTCGTAACGTGTTGGTGACCGGTGGTACCGGCACGATTGGATCCGAGATCGTGCGGCAGGTCCTGTCGTATCGCCCGCGCGTGGTGCGCATCTTCAGCCGCGACGAGACTCGGCAAGCAGACCTGCGCCTCGAATTGGGTGATCGACCGGAGCTCCGATTTCTCATCGGAGATGTGCGAGATCTTGCCCGGCTGCGCTCGGCGCTCGAAGACGTCGACGTTGTCTTTCACGCGGCGGCCCTCAAGCACGTTCCCGCGTGCGAGTACAACCCATTCGAAGCGGTACAGACCAACGTCATCGGCACGCAGAATCTCATCACGGCGTGTCGTGAGACCGGCGTCGAGCGTCTCGTGTACGTTTCCACCGACAAGGCAGTCAACCCGACAAACACCATGGGGGCGACGAAACTACTCGCCGAGAACCTGATTCGCGCGACTCAAGACTTCAGCTCAGGGCTGGTCCTCAGCACGGTCCGATTCGGGAACGTGATGGGCAGTCGAGGGTCGCTCCTTCCTCTGCTCGCACGGCAGATCGAGAGCTCCGATCGAGTCCAGCTCACGTCGCGTGAGATGACTCGGTTCATGATGACCATTTCGGACGCGGTCTCCCTCGTGCTCGAGTCCATGCGAGTTTGCGGTGGCGGCGAAACGTGCATCCTGGAGATGCCGGCGCTTCGCGTAGCGGACCTCGTCGAAGTGTTCGTCGAAGAGTTCTGCTCGATTCAGGGGCGCGACCCGTCGGAGATCGAGGTCGTCGAGACAGGTGCCCGCCCCGGCGAGAAGGTGCACGAAGAGCTTCTCAACGTAGGGGAGTGCGCGCGGGTCACCAAGCGGGGTTCGATGTACGTCGTGGCTCCAATTCGCGGTTTCGAACCCGATCGCGGTGTTCGTGCCGACGTCGGTGTGCTTCCCGACGAGTTCCATTCCGGTCGCGCCCGACTTCTCGAACGCGAGGAAATCAGCACGCTGATCGACCGGTCCGGATTCTTCGACCCGTATCGCCAACTCGAGAGGGAGCCGTCGTGACGCAGTGGCGTGTTCCCCTGTCGCGGCCCGACATCGATGACAGCGATCGTCGTGCGGTGGCGGAGGTTCTCGAACGCGACGTCTTGAGTCTGGGCCCCGAAGCGACGGCGTTCGAAGAAGAGTTCTCGACATTTCTCGACGGCCGAGTGAGTGCGGCGTGCGTCTCAAACGGAACCGCTGGTCTCTACCTGGCGCTGCAAGCGCTCGGCGTCGATCACGGCGAGGTCTTGACGCCATCGTACGGATTCGTCGGGACGGCACACGCGATCCGCATGGCCGGAGCGACTCCGAGATTCGTCGACGTCGATCCCAATACCCTCGTCGTGAGCCTCGAGTCATTGCGCGCAGCATGGACACCCCGCGTCACCGCGTTGATCCCCGTGCACATCTTCGGCACGCCGCCGCCGATTCCGGCAATCTGCGCGTGGGCCGAGGAGCTCGGAGTGCCGGTGATCGAGGATGCGTGCGAGGCGATCGGCGGTCGCAACGACGGACTTCCGTGCGGGTCAATTGGCGACGCGGGCGTGTTTGCGTTCTACCCCAACAAGCAGATGACGACTGGCGAAGGCGGCATGGTGGTCGCTCGATCGACGGCCGTGACGGAGCGAATTCGCAGCCTCCGGAATCAGGGACGCGGCTCCGGCGAATTCGAATTCGTCGCCGAGGGGTTCAACTTTCGGTTGAGCGAGCTGCAATGCGCGTTGGGTCGATCCCAGCTGCGCCGCTTACCTGGGTTTCTGGCCGCGCGGGAGCGCGTCGCGACAACGTACATTTCCGGGCTCGCGTCCATCGCTGGTCTATCCCCGTTGGGTCCGGTCCGATCCGGCGATTCTCGGAGCTGGTTCGTGTTTCCGGTCCTCGTCGACGAAGCCGCCTGGCGCCAGCCGGTCCGTGACCTGCTCTCGGCGAACGGCATCCAGACAGCCCCTTACTTCCGCGCCGTCCATGAGATGGCGCCTTATCGTGCGGCCGAATTCCGGGGCGAGCTTCCGATTACGGAAGACGTTGCGCAGCGTTCGTTTGCGATTCCATTTCACAATCGACTGACCCCCGACGAGTGTCAGTTCGTCCTCGACTCACTCCGCTCTGCGATGGCCCAGATCCAGGCTGCCATTCCCGCGCAAACATCGCCGTAGGGGCTGCGTAACCCCAACGAATCTTCGACGTCCCGAGTCCGAGTCCGGCGCCCGGGTGGCTCGGAGAGCCCGGGCGGTCGATGTTTTGTGTGGACCTTCCCAACACTCGAACACTGGAGTTAAGTCCCGCGGTCGGTAAGATACGGGAGATTCTTCAGTAACGGCGACGGTGCGACGATCCCGACCGGTGAGTCCAGTGTCGCCATGACCATCGATCGATTCCGGGGGGCGCCAGCAGCTTGCTGTGCGTGGAGTCGTTCCGATGCAGCGGTGGGAAGAGCAAGCAGTGGTAGCACGTCGAGTCCAACGACGACAAGCGGCGGGAGACAACTCACTCGAAGCAGTGGGAAGTAATCCCGCAAGAGCAAGAGTAGAGCCGGGCGTTGGGGACGCCGGGACATTCGGTCGCAGCCGGCGTTTCCGTGGTCGGGAGCAGACCGAAAAGAGTCGAGAAGCGGGTGAGAAGAGCGCGAACGAGGACCGCGTCCTCATCGAGCGCGCTCGGTGCGGAGATCACGATGCGTTCGAAACCCTGGTCACCAAGTACCAGGAGCGAACCGTCTGGATCGCCCGTAACTTCGTTCCGAACACCGAGACGGCGAAGGACATTGCTCAAGAAGCGTTCTTGAGGGTGTATCGCAGCCTCGATCGGTACGACCCGAAGCATCGCTTCTATACGTGGTTCTATCGAATCGTCGTTCACCTTTCGATCGACGCGGTTCGGCGGAACCGAAAGCTGACCCGGTGGAAGCTCGAGTCTTCGCCGCTGGGGCGTGTCGAGTACGAAGAAGTTGCAGGTGGCGACGTTGAATTGGACGAGACTCGTGCCCGCGTGCACCAGATTCTCCAGCGCGTTCCACCGAAATACCGAATGCTCCTCGTCCTTCGGGACCTGGAGGGATTTACGTCGAAGGAGATTTCGGACATCGCTAGCTGGAACCACGCGACCGTACGTTGGCGGTTGCATCGGGCACGGCAACTCTTTCGCGAGGCGTGGGAGTCGGCGGGATTCGAAACGGAACTCTGAGAATCGTGGCGTGTCCGAAGCCGAGTGTCGGGTTCGGACAGGACTTCGGTCGAGGCGGCCGGAGGCAAGAGAGAGAGAATGCGAAGTAGCGCAAGCAACGGCCCGACTGGCCCTGACGAGACGTTGTGTGACGTCTGCTGCGACACAGTCGAACGGTGGATCGGGTTGCAGACAAACAGCTCTGCCGCCGGAGCCACGATAGACGCGACCCCAGACTGGGTTCGTCGTCACGTCGTGGCGTGTCCCGATTGCGCCAAAGAGTTTTCCTTTTCCTCGACAGGCGCCGGCCGAGCGTTGTCTGTTTGCGAGGATCGACCGGAAGAGGTCGCGGCGGGAGCGCTGTTTACCCGTCGCGTCATGGCTGCCGTTCGGGCCGAGCCTGCGCCGATCGTTCGACACTACCGTCGGCTTCGGTTGCGCGCAGCGGCTGGGTTGGTGGCGGTAGGACTCGTTGCCGCAGTTGCGCTGTTCGGTCGTGGGGATGACAGTAGCCGAGAGACGATCGTCGGGACCGCGAAGCAACAGTTGCAGGAGAGCGCAGCGACTTCGGCAGAGCTCGCAGAGGACACCGCGGTCAATGCGTCTTTTCCGAGTGCTGGGCTTCCGAGTCACTCTTCGGTCGAGAATAAGGGGGGACGTCGATCGAGGGACGTGGCGCGTAGCCTCGCAACCGATTCGATGCGACCCATGATGCAACACGTCGACCCGCCGCTAGCCGCCGGTTTTATCCCGGTAGTTGAAAGCGACGGAACCAACTTCAGTATGTGAACTGGATGCACGCAACGGTCATGAACGTCCGAACACACGATACGCGACTCACGACAGCCCGAATCATCGGGGTCGCGCTGTTGTTCATCTTGTCGATCCCGTCTTTAGGGCAGGCCGGACAGTCCAGCGATCTGAGTGCGCTGGACAAAGGGTTTCGCAAACTCGCAAACCGAGTGAAGCCACTCGTCGTCGGCATCGAAGTCTTCGAGCGAGTGACGCCCGAGGCTAAGCCTGGTACGACAACCGTCGCCTTCGAGAAGAAGAAGTTGCTGACATTCTCCGGGGTTGTTTGGAACAAGGACGGCACCATCGTCTCGGTTCTTCGCGGTGAGTTTCCACGCGGAGAGAACTCCGACAGTGAGATCGGCTTCGATGTCGTCCTCTCGAACCAACGCAGCTACTCGGCCAAGCTTCTTGCTCGCGATGAGTACACCGGGATCTGTGTGTTTCGGTTGCACGAGCCGCCCAAGAGTCTCAAGGCGGTAAAGGTCAATCCGAAGCGCTGGGACGCCGATCTCGAAGTGGGCACTATGGTCATGGCCCTCGGCGACACGATCCGCACCGGACTAGTCACCAATACTCGTCAGCGCATCGCAATCAAGAGTGATGCCTTTTCGTTCCCGCGTGCGATTCGCACGAACATTGCGGCCGACACCGGGACGTTCGGCGGCCTCCTGTGCGATACCCGTGGCTTCATGCTGGGTATGTTGGCGTTCGAGTTGGAGAAGGCGCACGGATCGATTCTGCGCCGCGGGGGCGGAGTTCATGCGTCTCGGGAGTCCGGTTCTTCGGTTCGTTCCGGCGACGTTCTCGCTATCCCTGTTGACCTCCTGGCTCGCGTGGTCAAAGAACTCGTCAAGACCGGGACCTTCGCAAGAGGTGCGATCGGTATCGAGTTCAAGCCGGTCGGCTTCGACCAGCTCTGCCTCGGCGATTCCAGTCGAAGCGCGGCTTGGGTGAGTTGGGTTCACCCCGACGGTTCCGCCGCCAAGATGGGACTTCGAGAAGGAGATGTCGTCATCGGAGTTTCCAGCGAGATCTTCCGGACCAGTGAAGATCTGAGTTGGTTTACTGAACTCGTCGAGTACGGGACGATCGGCGACATGCTTACGTTCAAGTACTTCCATTTCGACCCGAAGCAACCCTCACTGAACAACATCAAGAATGGAACGGTCGTCATCGGTCGCCGCGACGGACTCGCCCGTATCGATCGCACACCGGAAGACGTCGTCGACGCCGACAAGCATTGAAGCGATAAGAAAGCTCGGGGGGCCCATAGCTCAGCTGGTTAGAGCAGCGGGCTCATAACCTGCCGGTCCTTGGTTCAAGTCCAAGTGGGCCCACCATTAGACAAGCCTCCGTGAGCGAATAGCTTACGGGGGCTTGTTCTCTATCCGGGACCGTCAGTTTTGGAGACATCGGCTCGAAAGTGACACGATAAGTGACCAACTAGGGAAGAAACGGCCCTGCCGAAGCGGGCCATCGCGAAGAGGAGGCGAGCGTGACGGAGCCACACGTGATCACTGGTGTCGTCGGCCCACGAGGGGCCACCTGCTCGAAGTGGGGAGCCGACGTCGACTGGACCATGCGGTTCGAGCTACGGGCGTGGAAGGACGCGGTAGGGCTTCTGCACGCGGAGTTGCTGAGCGTGTCTCGGAAGATCCCCGACGACGAGGAGGAGTTGCCGAGTCGGATCAAGGCGTTCTCACTTGTCGCGGTCAGGGTTACTCGCCCTGTCGACGGCGTCGCCGAGTTGATCGACCTCCTCCGAACGGATGTCGTCGATGAGGAGTTGGCGGCCGTGTCTCTTGAGTTGCAGAAGCCGATCGTCCATCAGGACGTCAAACTGGGCACTCTGGTGCTCGACCGGGAATTGGATTGGTTCGACACGAAGGCTCAATGGGGCGCTCGGATGATCAGTTTGACCATCGGAGCGGTCGACGATCAACCACCGAAAGTTGCGCTTGAAGCCGCTCTGGCTCTGTTCGACGAGAGCTCTGCGTGGGAGCGGAGAGTCCGCGGCTACGCCGCGGACGAACTCCTTGCTCTCAAGAACGAGTCTTGGCTCGATGAGGACGAACACCCGGTCTCTCGAGATCAGTTCCTGGATCGACTCAAACTCGAGTCCATCGGCGTTGATGAGGACGGAGGATTCGAGTTCGGCTTCGACGACGGCGACTTGTTCTGGGATCACGAGATCTTGGTCTCCGGGGATCTGAACTCGGGACCCACTTCGGCCTCAATCTCGGGCTAGACGTCTTGCTTGTCTCCCGCCTCCCGCATCCCGGGAGTGCCGGTGCCGGGAAGACCATTGCCCTCGGTGTGGACTGGAGCCAAGGATTCGACGAGTTCGACCTTGAGCCGTACTTCACCACCTTCGCGGGAGGGCGAGGAGGCTACGCTAGAGATCCGGTGGTTCCCCGACCGAGAATCGCCGGCGGAGGTTTTGTTCGAAGTCCCAGCAAGGTCGGAGTGACGCTATGAAATCGGAAGCTCTGAGGGAGAAATATCTCGATCGAATTGCGCGGCTCTTGGAAAGACTCAGTAACGAGGATGATCACGACGAGGGCGAATCGGGGGAGACGATACTCGATGGAAACATCGAGGGAGCGTTCATGGGAACTCTCACCGTAATGCAAGACCTCTACGGGGCCGACAGTCTCCAAGTCGAGGAGCTCCGCAACCTGAAGGGTAGAGCCGACCGAAGTGGTAGGCGTGGCTACCGAAACACCTATCTGGCGCGAGACCTCGCCTCCACACTCGTCAACCTCCGGCAAGAGATCGAGGCCGGTCTCATCTCGAGTATCGCAGAACAGGCCGCCGGCGAGGTGTTCGCCGACTTCCTCGTCATGGCGAAGTCTGCACTCGACGAGGGGCACGTCCCGGTTGCTGCCGTTCTCACCGCGGCCGCGCTCGAGGACACGATGAAGCGGAAGGCCGAGGAACTCGGGTTGAGTGTCGAGGACGAAACCCTCGAGACTGTTATCCGATCGCTTAAGGGGCAGTCTGTCTTCCAAGGGGCGGCCGCGAAACTGGTACCCTCGTTCGTCAAATTCCGTAACTCCGCGATGCACGCGAAGTGGGACAGTATTGAAGCGGCGGATGTGAAGAGCGTTGTCGGCTACCTCGAGGGCTTTCTCATCGAGCACTTCTCCTAAGCGACCGGATCAAAAGTCCGTTGGTCTGCGGGAGCTCGGTTCCGTACCCCCGACCATCGATTAAACCGGCCGAAACGCGAGACGCACCTACCATGCGGAACGCTCAGAGACCACCCTTTGAAGGGTTTTGGCGCTAGGTGTGTTGTCCACGCCGAGCGGTGCGGATCGCTTGGTTCGACGGAGCTCTTCCCCCCATCGGGAACCCGCCATCCCCACGCTCTCGGGTTCGCAAGCGCACAGCGATCTTCGGGAAGTGACCGCGCCCTCCTCCAGCGAGCGCGTCGGTCGATTGGTTTTCTGGTGATTCGTCAGTCGAGATTCGAGATGACTGAGGGTGAAGAAAGCCGTAGTGAAACTCGCAGCGTCTCGAACCCACCTGCTACGATCCGGGATGCCCACTATTTGAGAAAGGCAGCCCCAATGGTCCGATCCGGCGCTCACCAGAGATTTGTTAGCCCCTTCCTGCGGCACTTCGTCGGCAAGTCGCTGGAGACCGACGATGAGCAATACGAAGTTCTGGTCACGATCTTGAAAGACCGATGGCTTGTCCACCCGGGGCAGTTAGCGAATGAAGAAAAGAACCCTGGGAGAAAAGACAATCGAACCGAGGGCTCGGGTGTCGTCGTTACGATGGGTAAAGGCACTCTCAGCAAGGGCGACCTCTATAGGCACGACATCATTTGTTTCGGCGACATCCCGCGTCCGGACCTCCTTTCTCACTGCGAGCGCTACAGCTATTTCGGGTTGGCACTCACGAAGGAGTTTCTCATCTCGAAGGGCGCCCGACCCGTGATGTACGTTCCGAGCGGTGCGTTGGCTCACAAGAAGAAGAACCAAACGATCGAGGTTGCTTTCGATGAGTTCTCCGAACGCCATGAGAGGCGCAAGGACTCAACGATGGGACCGATGATGGCCCAAGCCGCCGCCGCGAGTAAGATCATCGCTGAGAGTGAAAGTCAGATTCACCCGGATGGTAGCAAGACGCTCCCGCCAGCGGTCAACGAGCTCGTAGCCAATACGTTGTTTCCGGATCCCGGCGGAGACCCGGACAAAGCGTTCACGAAGTTCCGGGAAGACATAGATGTAGCGCTCTATCGACACTTCCTCGACCTGCACATCATGGGGTTCGTGAAATTTTTTGATCCGGCACTCCCCGACGACCACATCAATAACTTCTACATGGAGCGTGAGTGGAGGGTGATGGGGAACGTTTCGTTCTCACTGGGTGACGTTCGGGAGGTGTACCTGCCCGAAGAGTACATCTCGCGATTGAAGGAGGACACGGGCTATTCCGGTCAAGCGTTCGACGCCGCTGCGCCCTCCTGAGAAAGACTCCCGAACCGAGTCCGCCCGAGGGGTCCCGCGAAACGGATTCCCGACCCCGCTACTCCGGCGGGGTCGATTTTTGAGTCGTCCTGGAACGCCGGGAATTCTCAATGAGGCGGGCGACCGGCCACCGGCTTGAGGTTCGGAGATTCATTCGATACGGTTAATCTGCTGCCTGCGCGTGGTTGCTGGCCATATCAAATTCAACGGGGTGTCCTCGCCGGAGCCTAGCAGGGCAGGGTCGTGCTTGATCTAAGAAGAGAGATTGAATGCCTACGCGAGCGTCTGCTCGACCTTAGTGCCCGCAACACTCTGCTCAATTTCCGGTACTCTGCCAAGGTGCTCAGAGTTGTGGATGAGGTGCCCAATCAAGTCTTTTCGCGACTGGTCATCGATGGGAAGGCGTTTCGGTTCCTCGCTGCCGATCCAGAGCAGGCCGAGGGGCTACAGGTCAAGCTTCCCGAGGATCCGGGGCATGAAAGTCGAAGCAACAAGCATCAAGATACCTACCTGCAAACAACCGAAACGCAGGAGCGTCTCGGGACAAAGCTAAACAAGCTACGCACGGAAGCCGCTCGTTTTGTCGAGGAAACTGGTGCGAATCGACTGTTCCTTGCACTGGGTTTCCTTGAGTGGTTCGAGTCTCGCGACTCTAACGAGAGCCGCATTGCACCCTTGATCCTGCTTCCGGTCGAACTCGCTAGAAAGCTCGACACGAGTCGCAACCGTTACCGCTACTCACTCGAGTACACCGGTGAAGAGCTCCATGCGAACCTCTCTCTCCAGAAGAAGGTTGCCGATGAGTTCAACATCCGAATTCCTGATTTCGAAGACAATCTCGTTCCGGAGGAGTACTGGTCAAACGTTGCGTCGGTTGTGGAGCACGAGCCTCGGTGGGCCGTAAGGCGAGAGGCCGCGATCGGATTCTTCTCTTTTAGCAAGTTCTTGATGTATCGCGATCTTGACCCGTCGCACTGGCCCGAGGGTCGGAAGCCGCACGAGCATGCATTGATATCCGCGTTTCTCGGTGGTCAGGACGTCGACACCGAAGCCGTGTTTGAGCCGGACTACCAGGATATTGACTCAAATCCGGATTACGACGAACTCGTTTTGCCTCTCGATGCCGATAGCTCTCAGATTAGTGCAATAAAGGACATTCACGACGGTCGCAACGTGGTTATAGAGGGGCCCCCGGGAACTGGGAAGTCGCAGACCATCACCAACGTGATTGCGAACGCGATATCACACGGTAAGACCGTCCTGTTTGTCTCCGAGAAGCTTGCCGCGCTCGATGTCGTGTTTTCGAAGTTGAAGAAGCTCGGACTGGACTCGCTTGTGCTCCAGTTACACTCGCGATCGGCACGCCCTTCGGAGATTTACGCGGACTTGGATCGACGACGGAAGACAAAGGCGACAGAACCGACGGACTACTGGTCCGGAAAGTCGACGCTCTGCGGTATGAAGGAATCGCTGTACGCGTACATTCGAGCCACGAGTGTGAGATGCGGCCCGCAGAACGAACCGCTCCATGAGGTGTTTTGGCGTGTCGTTTCGTTGAGAGGAAGCCTCGGTAGCGACGTCCTCCCGCTTCCTGACGTCAAGCACGAGGTTAGTCTTGCTCAACTCGACCTGATCTTCAGGGCTCTTGGAAACTTCTTCGAGGATGCCGACTCGTGTGTCTTCCGACGGTGGCGGTGGTTCGACGCAGTGGGTTGCTACGAGAGAGAAGCAAAGGCGTTCTCGAAGTGTCTGAGGCAGATCGCTGACCTTGTAGCGGAACACGAGACACTGACTCGGAAGTGGCATCAGGACTCAGGGTCAGATTGGTCGCTAGATCTACGATCGAGAGTGGCTTCAGAGAGTCTTCGCTCTTCCGAGATTCCAGAGTCTCCGGCCGTGCTCGACTTGGGTGACCCGCGCGAACTGTTGCCTGTCGGTAGTGGGGACCGGCTTCTCAGATTCGCGGATTTGCTTCGCCGATACGAGGAGGTCGAAGAGCGAGCCAAGCCGTTGCAGCGACAGAAGGCCGAAGAAGACGCAGACGTCGGAGCGTTGCTCTTGTGGGAGGCGAAGAACGAGTGGGCCGTAAAGACGATTCAGAGCGGAGGACTTCCACGGCTAGCCGCTGACCTCGCATCGCTTGGCGACGCGGTCCGGCGACTCCGCGAGTGGGGGGCGGGCATTGAGAAGACTGGCTTCCCACGGTGCTCGACTCTGCAAGACGTCGAGCGGTCCGCGAGGATTCTTGACGAACTCGCGCCTTTCTCTTCTCCGAATTCTCCGCCCATTTCGGCGGACTTGTTTCTTCGCGTCGGACAAGACCGGTTAGGCGAAGCACAGACAGAATATCGAAAGCTCGTTGAGAGGCGCTCAAGACTCTCCGGCAAGGTCGTGTTTGCGGTGCTACCAGAGCGAGGACGCCTCGCAGAGCTCAAGCAAGAGCTTAAGACGTTTGCCCGGCGCCGACTGCCATGGCTCAATTCGAAGTACCGTCGGGCGAGAAGAGAACTCCAAATCGCGTTTCCGCATCGGATTGGAGTCGATCGCCTTCTGACTATTCTTGAGGCGTCCACGGATCAACTTCGGAACGAAGCTATCTTTGCGGGGACACAACGATTCACGAAGATCTTTGGATGTGCATTCGACGGTGTCGCCACGGATTGGTCGAGGCTCGAGTCGTTGCTCGAAGGGATCGAGCGCCTTAGCAATCTCGGGGTCTCCGCCGATCTTGCTGAGACGATCTTGGAGGGTGGTCGCGCGCGAAATTTCCCGGATCTCGTTATTAGAGGTCGGGAGCTTGCTAATTCTGTCGAGACGTTAATCGAAGAACTCAGCGAAGGTACGCCCGTCAAGAAGGCCGCCGCTGGCGGACTCGAAGCCGTCGAACTAAGCACATTGTCAATCATCTGCGAGGACTCCAGCAAGGACTTGGAATGTCTTCGACGACTGCTTGATTGTTTTGTACTAACCGACAATTATTCGGTGGAGACGTTGGGCGCGGCGGCTCGGGCGCTTCAGGAGCGAGGCGGACTAGTTGACGAGATACGGAACGAGTTGTTCGTCTCAAGACTGTTCGGAGAGCGCTTCAAGGGAGAGCGGACTGCAATACCCAATGTTGAGCAAGTCTCCGATTTCGCGGGCAAGATTCACTCACTCGCAGTCACGTCGGATGTTCGACGGTTCGTACTTGGAGAGGATACCGCGGGAAGATTGAGCACGCTTCGACGGTACTGTCAGAACGTCGAGGAGCTTCGAGAGCAGCTATCCACTGAGGTTCGTGCCCTGGAAGTCTGGGGGACGGTAGACCTCGACGAACTCCTGGGCGACGAATCGGAGACTGTCAGTCGGTTGTCGGAGATCGTTCGCAATCTCGATGAGCTTGGCTCTTGGTCTCAATTTTGTCGCGACGTGGATCGAGTGCGCGGGGTTGGGGCGGACGAGCTTGCCGATCGCCTTCGTCACGGTGATCTTGTTCCCGACCGAGCTCATGAGAACATCCTCCTTTGCATCTATGAGCGTGTGGCGAATTCGGCAGTCGGAGAGAGTCCGGATCTTGCCCGTTTCTCAAGGAACAACCACGAAGCAATTCGTGCCGAGTTTGCCGACTTAGACCGTAAGACACTGAATCTGGCCGCTCGTGCAGTCCTTTCTCGGGGCACGAAGAGAAAGGCCCCGGCGGGAGTTCAGACCGGACGAAAATCCGATCGCACCGAGATGGGATTGATACGCAATGAAATCACCAAGAAGAAGAGCCACGTTCCAATACGCGCGCTTTTTCTCCGGGCGACCAGAGCGGTCCAGGCTCTCAAGCCTTGTGTGATGATGAGTCCCCTGTCTGCTGCTCGCTATCTTCCCGCTAACAAAGTGTCCTTCGATCTACTGGTGATGGACGAAGCCTCTCAAATTCGTCCAGAAGACGCTCTGGGTGTAGTCAATCGGGCGGACCAGGTTGTTGTCGTTGGTGATCCGAAACAACTACCACCGAGTAGGTTCTTCGAATCAGATCACTCCGATGAGGAAGACGAAGACGCCGGAGTCGGGCAAGATGCCGAGTCCATACTCGACCTCGCGATCCGCGCACTGAGAGACGTCCGACGACTTCGCTGGCACTACCGAAGTCAGCATGAGAGTTTGATTCGGTTTTCTAACCGAGAGTTCTACGACGACGATCTTGTGGTGTTTCCGGCGGCCAGTGGTGAAGGCAGTGGCTTGGGCGTGATTGCCCACCATGTGGAGGGCGGGACTTTCGAAAGCGGCGTCAACGTCAGAGAGGCCGAGATGGTGGCGATGGCGGTCGTTGCCCACGCTCAGGATTCCCCCGATCAGACACTTGGCGTCGGCACTTTCAATCGCAAGCAACGGGATCTTATCGAAGACGTTCTCGAGCGAATCTGCTCTGATGACCCGATCGCGAGACGTGCGGTAGACGACCTCGCGTCGAGCGGCGAACCCTTCTTTGTGAAGAACCTCGAGAACCTCCAAGGCGACGAGCGTGACGTGATCATGATCTCGTACACGTATGGACCAGACCCCGCCTCCGGCAAACTCTTTCAACGTTTCGGCCCGATTACTTCGGAGACCGGGTGGCGTCGTCTAAATGTTCTCGCCACTCGGGCGCGTCAACGCGTCGAAGTCTTCTCGTCAATGCGTCCGTCCGACATTCAGATTGGTCCGGCGAAGAGTCGGGGCGTCAATGCAATGCGCCGCTATCTAGAGTACTCGCTCGGCGAGCTCTCCGCCGATTGGGGAACACAGAGTGATCGAGGGGCGGATAGCCCGTTTGAGGTTGCCGTCGCCAGGGTCGTGGAGAGCTTTGGCCTGAAGGCAGTGCCTCAGGTCGGTGTCGTGGGATACTTCATCGACATCGGAGTCGTTCATCCTGAACTCGAAGGCGAGTATCTCCTTGGGATCGAGTGCGATGGCGCTTCGTACCACAGTGCGAAGTCGGCGCGTGATCGGGATAGGCTTCGCCAGGAGATCATCGAATCTAGGGGGTGGAGCATACACCGAGTCTGGTCGACGGACTGGTACCACAATCGCGAGTCGGAGACGCGTCGGCTTCGCGAGGTTCTAATTGATGCGATGCGCCGCCGGGGGCTAGGTACGCAGTCCACCGCATAGTCTCGATCTTGCCGTGGGGTTGCAGTAACGCACACCCTAACGAACTACGGAGGCAACTTGGCAGAGCCTACGGAAAGCCACTTGAGAAATCTCTGCGAGACTTGGCTTCCCGAACTTGGTAGCGCGCATGGGACCACCTTCGATTTTTGCGGTGTTGCCGAGCCGGGCGGTTGGTGCGATTTCTTCGTTCGTGACGAAGCCGGGGAACAGATCCCAGTTCAACACACGCGTGCCGTTCGAGACGCCGAACAAGAAATCGTCTATCCCAAGAACGCGGGGCGGATCGTCGCTCTTGTCCAGGAAAGGCTTGAGTCCCTTCGCGGTATGCATGTGAGTTTCGATCTCGACGCCGTTCCGAAGGATAGAGGTGAACAGGACCGATTGGCCGACTCCCTCGGTCGACTCATCTGGTGCAAGGCTTTCATGGCCGAAGATCCAGTGGTGTTTCGATTTGAGCGCGGCGACGCCGCTGATCTTGCGAGGGTTGAACAGTACGTGAGCTTTATCGAGGTGAGATCTGCGCCTGAGTTCGAGTCGGTCGCGTTGGGATACGGACGAGGCTACTCGACGCGCAGGACGGCTTCCGAGGCGACCATAGTCGCACTAAACAGTCACCCGGGAAATTTCCACGACGTCATTCTGTTGGTCGAGTCAGCGGGCCATTTTCCAACCTACGAGATGGGAGACTTCTCGTCCGAAGTCGAGACTCGATTTCGAGAGGCATGGATCGTCGAGTCAGGTTATCCGCCTAATGTGAGTCGACTATACGGACCCTCATAGGGCGAGACGGACCCCGGCCCACCCCCGAAACTTGACCGAACGACTCGATCTCGTGATCCTCGGCCTTCGGGTTCGTCCTGTCGCAGGCCAGCGGCACGGCGCGAAGCGCGACCCGGCGCCCTCCGCATTCACCCCGTTTCGCGGAACGCCGGCTCGCGGCCCGCTTCCGAAACGGGGTTTCGCGTGTTCGACATCGGCTCGTTCATCGAAAAGTGGGCAAAGGTACGCGGCTCCAAGGGACTTGAGGGCGGCCCGCTGGAGGAGCTCCTCGAGTTTATTGAGGGGAGACACCCCGACTGGCCGCCGCAGGTCGACGGAACGCAGGAGACGGCCATGCGCGTCCGCGTTGAGGCATCCCGATTGTTCGAGATCTTCGTCAGGCTAACGAGGGAGCGGTTTCCCCCTCCGCCTCCTGAGGTTTTTGAGGCGGGAACCCTTCGCACCCTCAGAAACAACACTCGTAGACTCCTCTCCGATTGGCCGCATCCGAACCTCAAGCGCATACGCCCGCGGCTCGTCGCTCAGTTCGATCCGGTCGGATGGAATACAGATCCAGACTCGTTGGGGTTGGGCAAGGTCTTGTCGGTCGAGGACGCGCTCACGTGGATGCAATGTGTGGGCGGGCCGGCTACCGTCCCGATCTCGCCGTCGACCGAGTCCGAACCGGAGTCGTCGGGCGTGGAGTCGGGGTGGATGACGCGTCGCCAGGTCGCTGCTGCTCTCAAGATGAAGCCCGACGCGCTCAAGAAGCGGCACGCGAGCAAGTCGCATCTGGCAGGGGGGAGCCTTCCCGTCTGTGATTGGTTCGATCCCAAGACACGCGAGAAAGGGTGGATAGTTACCGGTGCATTCCGGACCGCTCTCGAGGAAGCAGTCGCTTTGCGAGAGCCTGAGCGGCTCGAAGAGGACGAGCGTGCGGCGAAGCGCAGGCGCGACGAGAGCTACTCGCGAGGGTCCCAAGGGTCATAGTTCCCCGGTCGTGGGACAGAACTAGTCTTCCCACCTGTCGTGCCGGCTTTCCCACCTCGGTGGGAAGACGGTGCGAAGCGCCAATGCCGGTGTGACTTCAGATTTCCCACCGACAATGGGCTTCAGGAAGTGATCTCGATGCCAAGTATCTTCTCTCGGTGACACGAGAGGAGTCTTTCAAATGGCACAAGTCGATGCAGTGGTCGAGCGAGCGGCGATCCGCGGTTTCGACCAACTCGCCGCGTTTCTTGGAACGTCCGACCGCACCGCAAAGCGCCTGGTCGATGAAGATGAGCTCCCAAGCGGCCGGATTCTCCGAGGTTCCCGATATTGGTTGATCGATGAGATTCGCGACGCGTTGCGCTCGCGACCACCGGAGTCACGACCGTTGGGGGGGGCGTGATGCGCGGCGCGTTCCTCACCGTCCCCGAATTCGCAGAGATGATCCGGCGCTCGACACCCCGAGCCCGCGAGATCGCGCGTGACGCCGGGTTGACGATGGTCCAGTTTCGTGGCTGCGGTCCGTACGTCCTCCTTGAGGACGAAGTCGACGAGTGGCTCGCCGGGCTCGCCTGCAAGGCGGACGGGGGTGCCAAGTGAGGGTTGAGAACCCGCCGGAAGCGACGCTCCGTAGCCGAGAACGGGCGCGTCTCACTGCTCGTAGGCTCGCGGCGGCAACGGGCGCAACACTCAACATCGGCGGTGAATGGCCCGAGGTTGCCGGCTTGGACCCGCGTGACGTTCCGGCGGCGTTCGGCTCGAGCCGCTGTCCCGAGCCCGGCTCGTGCTTGGTGTTCGATCCCGAGGGCGGGCGATTCTGGGTCCGGGGCGCGTTCATCGCGGTCGCGGTCCACCCAACAAACGGACCGAGCGCCGTGAATCGACTTCGTGCGCATCGATACGAGAACGCGTGGGCAATGCGCGGAGTGAGGGCCGAGCGATGAGAGTTCCGCAGGGCCGAGCGATGCGACAGCCGCCCGTCGAAGGGGTGGATCCGGGTTGTGGTGTGAAGGTCGGCCGTGTCGACGTCGGGAAAGTGCAAAGTTGAAACGAGGCACACCGCGCAATCCCAAGACCCGTCGGCTCGCCCGTGCCCTGGAGGTCTCGCTTCCCCATGCGATCGGGCTCCTTGAGCTCCTTTGGCACTGGACCGCGGAGCAGGCACCCGACGGCGGTATCGGCGCGAAGTTGACGGACGCGGAGCTCGCCGACTTCCTTGAATGGGAGGGCGACCCGGCGAAGTTCACCGACGCGCTCGTCGAGAACGGGTGGCTCGACCGCGTCGAAGGAAACGCCCGCATCGTCGTTCACGACTGGTCGGAGCACGCCGAGGACAGTGTGCATACCCGGCTTGCCCGGGCGGGAACGCTCTTCGCTGACGGCAGGCGCCCGAGGTCGACGAGGATCAACAAGACCGAGCGCGAGGACATCGAGGCGAGACTCGACGACGCTGAGGCCGAATTCGAGCGCCGTCGCGCGCACGACAAGCGCGGCGGACAACCGGAGGGGTCAAAGGGGGATCTCCGCTCTACTTCCGATAGTGCGCGCACGGCGAGCGCACGGCATGCGTGCGTTGAGCGCCCTGCCTCTGCCTCAGCCTCAGCCTCAGCCTCTGGCGACGCGCACGGGGCGCGCGCTCACGACGACGACCTCGATTTGTCGAATCCGGCAATCGCGCTTCGGAGTCTCTCGCTCTACGAGAAGGACGAGAAGCTCCGACGCCGATGGGCGGAGCTTTATCCGGCGTGGGTCGACGCGTTTCCCGAGGTCGACGTGATGCCCGAAGTACGATCGGCGCACGTTTGGGAGCTCGAGCAACCGCTGCGGAAGCGGAAGCGCGATCGCGCGAAGTTCCTGGGTAGTTGGATCCGCCGGGCGGCAGAGAGGGCTCGACTGGACACGACTGACGGGTCGGAGCCCTACCCCGACGAACCGCCGAGTGGGGTCCCGGACGAAAGCGACTGGCCGACGCGCGAGGAGTCGGTCGCCGCGAAAGCGGCGTCCGGATTCGACGACATGCTCGCGGAGTCTCGGCAGAGGGAGCGCGCATGACCGCCACACACTTCGAACCGGCGCTCGTGAACCTTGACGCCGAACGGGCGACGTTGGGGTCGATCCTGCTCCTAGCGACCGACTCACCGCCCGACACGTTTGACCGACTCGAGCGCGCTCACTTCACGGATTCACGACACGTGGCGGTGTTCGAAGCGATGGCCGAGTTGGTCGTAGAGGCCGCCGCGGTCGAGGGTATCACCGTCGCCGACAGGCTCGCGCGACGCGACCGGAAGCGTTCACTCGAGGGCGACGATCCGGCATTCGCTGATAAGCAGGGCGCGCTCGACTTCGTGGTCGAGCTCGCCGAATCGGTGACGACCTCAGCGAATCTCGAGCACTACTTCAAGATGCTCGACGACGCGTTGCAGAGACGGCGCGTGAAGAAGATTGGCGCCGAACTGGTCAGGTTCTCGTCTTCCGACCTTGAGCCGAAGGAGCTCATCGATCGCGCGATCTCGACTCTTTCGGTGGCCGACGATCCGCCCGGACACTCGGCCGTGGTGTCGGGAGGCGCAGCGGCTCGTGAGTTCCTTCACGACGCCGATAAGGCGGCCAAGGGCGGCGAGCCGTGTGTGCCAACCGGATATGTCGACCTCGACGCAACGACCGGGGGACTCGCGCCGGGAGAGCTCGTGATCTTCGGTGGGCGTCCATCGACCGGGAAAACGACTCTCGCGCTAAACATCGCGGGGCGGTTCGCGCTCGATCATGGACGTTCGGTTCTCGTGTATTCGCTCGAGATGTCGGCGAAGGCACTGATGGGGAATCTGCTCTCGGCTCGCTCACGAATCCCTGCGAAACGGATCCGACAGGGCAGGCTTAATGGCGATGAGTGGTCACGTGTCGCAGAGGAAGCGACCCGGATAAGCGACGCAAAAATCGAGATCGACACGAGGGACACGACGGCTTCGAGGATACGCACGCGAGCGCGCCGACTCCAGAGTCGGGATCGGCTTGACCTCATTGTCGTGGACTACCTGCAACTGCTCACGAACGATCGCGAGTGGAAGAATCGCAAAGATCTCGAGGTTGCGGAACAGACGCGCACGTTGAAGCGGATCGCCATGGAGCTCGAAGTTCCCGTTCTCCTGCTCTCGCAACTCAATCGCGATGTGGACAAGCGACCGAAGGGCAAACCGCAGTTGAGCGACCTCCGCGACTCCGGGGCGATTGAGCAAGACGCCGACAAGGTCCTCTTCATCGTTCGCAAGGAATCGAAGGCCGAGATCATCGTCGCGAAGAACCGAAACGGGCCACTCGGGTCGGCGCATCTCACGTTCCACGGCGAGTGTTTTCGCTTCTACGACTCCGACCTTTGAGAAACAGACACAGAACCAGAAAGCAGGACCGCGTGAGTATCTTCACAACACTCCGATCGCGCGTGCGATCGCGTGAGACCGAGAAAGCCCAAGACCTCGAGGCACTCGTCGAGGCCGTCGCCAAGAACGAAGACGTCGACGATGGTGCCGCGACCGAGATCCTCGAGCGAGCCGGTCTCTCCGTCGACGAACTCGAGAAACGCGCGGAGCTCCGTCGACGGGAGATCGAAGATTCCACGGAGGTCGCGAAGCTCCCCGAACTCGAGAGAGATCTCGCGGCGGCCCAGTCGAAGCGACGGAAGGTCGGGGCCGCCCAAGCGACCAAGGTCGACACCGCACAAGCGCGACTCGACGATGCCATCGCGAAACGCGACGCCGAGCTCGCGATCATCGACGAGGAGATCGGACTTGTCGAAAGCGCGATCTCCGATGCGAAATCCGCCGCCCGTCAGATCGAGGGCCGGGCGCAAGCGGAGCGCGACGATGTCGTGCGGGAGCAACTCCTCGAGCGCGGGGTCACCGTCGATGCCTTGATGGCGAGACTTCGCGAGGGCATCGCGCCGGCGAACGAAGCGCGCGGCCGATGCGTCGACGTCCGCAAAGAGGTCGAGAACCTCCGCGGGCAAATCAAGTGGCACGAGAACGACATTCGTCGCCGGGGAAAGAACGACCAACGATCCCGCGAGTCGAAACTACGAATCGAGGCGAGCCGCGTGGAACTCCCGCTCGCTGAGAAGAAGCTCCGCAAGATCGAGGAGCGACTCGCGCCGCTCGAGGCTCGCGAGCAACAGCTCCGAGAACATCTCCGCATTCTCCGGAACCAACCCAAGGGAGGAATCCGATGACGCACATGTACCCGGGCCGCCACTCCCCTGAGGCGCGCGAGATCGACGCCGCGCTTATCCGCGAGGCGCGACGCATCTCCGCGAAGACGACGCTCACCGAATCCGACCGGACCTGGCTCACCGACGTTCGCCGCATGTACGGGCATGCGCTCGATACCGGCGTCGGTGCGCTCGACACCGAGCCGACTCGGTCGTCCAGCACCGACGGGGCGCCAACGATCGCGGCGTCGACCGCGACATTCACGTCGCCCACTACGAAGCCGCAGGCGCCTCGGACGTCGACGCAACCGACAAGCGGGCCACCACAGTCGGGTTCGATTACCAAGCCGTCACCGCGCCGCACTCCGGCCTCGGTGACAGAGGCGAACGTGGAGTTCATCAAGGCAAAAGTTCTCAGGGAGACTCGCGTTGCTCACACCGTTGTTCGGGGCGAACGGGACGCGGCGTTGCTTGCGCGTCGATGCGACGGGTCGGATGAATGGCTCGCCGATGTTGCTGCGCGGCCGGGGCTCTCACTCGAGGCGGTCTGGTACCACCTCGACGCACAACAACGAAGTGACCTTGGCGGTTCGTTCGAGTGTTTCGCGTGGCATGTCCGCGCTTGCTAGTGGTCTTTTTCTTCCGTTATGGCTGGGGGTGGGCATCGCTTCGCCCCCGGCCATTTTCACCCGGGGGGGCGGCTCGGGTGGGCGGCTCCTCGAGGCGAGAGACGACCCGACGAAGCGTCGAAGCATCCGAACGCCCGGCGGACGTATGACGACTATCGCCGAGGCCGGGGTGGCGCGACGGCGACGCCGGGGCGGGTGTCGTCGACGCGACTGGCGTGCGCCGATCGTCGGGCCGACCGCGAACGCCGATTGGTACGCCTCGGGGTCAGGTTGGCGAGACCCTCGACGCGGTCCGCGCCCGACGCCGGGCGGCCCCGTACGACTCCGTTGCTTGCCGACTCCTCTGTTTGCATCGAGCCGACGCCGGCGAAAACGGATCGACCGCGCCGAGCTCCGCACGCACGGGCATCGGATCTACCGGTCGCGAACGAGGCGACGTCAACCGTCTCAGAGTGTCGCGGGTCCCTTCTGGGGAGGCCATAGGGTGGGGTTGGGTGCCTCGCGGGAAGCACGCGAACGCATGTTCTAAAAAGGCAGATGGCTACCGCCTAGTTTCGAGGAGGCCGGTCGCCCCCTTGACAATCTGCCTTTGTGACATCACGAATGGACGAAGAGGGGGGGCGAAGTGGCCAAAAAGAAGACCGCTAAGAAGAAGGGCGACGCACGGATCGGGCGCCCGCCGACGGGACCGGACGGCGGTCGCGTGCGGGATCTCGCGATCTTCTCTCTTCGTCTTCCCCCGAATCTGAAGGCCGATCTCGAGAGCGCGGCGAGCGTGCTCGAGCGGCCGAAATGGCGAATCGTGGTCGAGGCGCTCGAGCAGTATCTCGCGGACCTTCCTCCGAAGGTGCGTCGAGAGATTGCCCGCGCCCGCGACCTCAAGTGAAGGGAACGACCGATGCCGAAACTCCGACGACGGGACGGCCCGTCCGGCTACAAGATGCCGACCTACGACGGCGAGAAAGGGTGGCGCGCAAACATATGGGACCCTCGAGCCGGCAAGTTTCGCCGGACGACGTTGTTCCCTCGACGGGCGCCAGAGGCGAAGGAACCAAGTCGCGCGCCTGACGAGCTCCGAGCCGCGTGGGAAGCCGTGGCCGCGGGGCGACGACCCGCCAAGAAACACGCCGTCGAGCGGGCGAAGCAACTTGCCGCCGATTTGAACCGTGAGTTCCAAGCCGGCGACCGCCGCTTGCTCACGTGTCTCGTCGAGCGGGAGATCGAACTCCCCGGGAAGCGGGGACCGAGATCGCCGTCGACTCAACTTCAGGTGACACGGGTTCTCCGTGCGTTCCGAACCTTCATGGAGAAGCACCACCCCCGGATCCAGTTCGTGGAAGAGGTCCGGAAGTGGCACCTCGAGGAGTATCGGTCTCGCAGGCTCGCGGGCGAGGTGTTCCACAAGGACCGGCCGAAGCAGAGCACAAAGAAGGGCGCGAAGAAGAAAGTCCGGCTCGTCTCCGAAACCACGACGAGCGGCGATCTCACCTACATCAAACGGATGTTCCAGCGTGCCGTCGAGGAGGAGCTCATCGATCGGAACCCGGGCCAGTTCGTTCGCGGCCGACGCGTCGACCTCGAGAAGGAGCGCCAGAACATTCGCGAGTATGCCCTTCGGCCGGAGGATATCGACGCGCTCCTCAAGGCGTGTCGGGACGTCTACACGGTAGACGCGGTCGTGAACCGAGGCGGGAAGTCGACGCCTATCAAGTGGGAGGAGACGCCGCCGGCTTGGCTCTACCCGTTCGTGTTCGTTGCAATCCACACGACGTGCCGAAAGGGCGAGCTCCTCGGGAACCGAGTCCGCGATCCTGATACCGGTGAGGTCCATCGTCGAGAGGGTCTCACGTGGGATCTGATCGACTGGCAAGGGTCGCGGTTCTACATCGACGGGAAGACCGGGCCGCGAGCCGTTCCGATGACCGACGAAGTGCAGCAGGTGCTCGCCGATCTCCGTGAGTTCCAAGTTCGGGAGGAGCTCTTGCACCCGGACGGGGTCGTGTTCGTGAGCGACATGAAGAAGACCCTGGGAGAGCCTGTTCTCGATCCGCGAAAGGCATTCGATAGCGCGGTTGCTCGTGCGGGTATCAAGCGCAACGTTCGGATTCACGATCTCCGACACACGGGCATCTCGAAATGCGCCGTCGAAGGATTGGCGCCGGCCGTACTGCAACGGCTCGCGGGACACTCGACCATCACGACGACGGAGAAGTATCTATCGTTCGACGACGACCAAGTCGTCGATGCAGTTCGCGCCCACGCCGCGAAAGTGACACGAAAAGTGACCAAAGTGACGGAAACCCGACGTTCTGAAGCGATCGGGGGTTCGGTCGCCGAGTCGTCGTAAGCGACAGGTTTCGAGGGTCTTAACGTCACTCGATGTGACGTCGCGTAACCCCGCGTTTTGACCCCTCATGTCGCTCATAACCTGCCGGTCCTTGGTTCAAGTCCAAGTGGGCCCACCACCTTACGATCTCGCGCTGTCGTCGAACGCTAGAAGGATGCCCGTTCCACCCGGAACCGGCATCCTTCTTTCTTTCGGCTAGGTTTTGACCATGCCCGCCGTGAACAACCGCAATCAGCTCGGTTGCTAGTTGTCCTTCTCGTCCTTCTTGCCGCTGCCTTTTTTGGCGCTACCTTTCTTGGCGCCGCCCTTTTTGGCGTCCTTCTTCTTGGCCTTGTTCTCGAGATCCGTTTTGCGTTTCTCGGCGGCTTCCTTGGTGGCGAACTTGGCGGAGATCACTTTGAGCGTCGGTTTCTTCGGGCGTGGATCGGTGAACTCTTCTTTGTCTTTCTTGGCTTGCTGACGAGACGCAGTCCAGCTGGTCAACTCTTCTTTGTATGCTTTGGTCGCGTCAGCTTTCAGTGTCTTGACCTCTGAGGCGAGCACGACCTGAAG
>JAJFFE010000060.1 GCA_021776775.1 Planctomycetota bacterium
GGTCGAGTCGATGGCGAGCCAGCGACTCGGCCAATCCCCAACCCACTGAACTTCGAGCCACGCCACAATGTGCCCGTCTTCTTCGTCTTCTTCGGCTTCTTCTTCCTCGGCTGCGGCAATGTCTACCGCACCTCCAGCCGCAGCCCGCTGAACCGCCCCTGCCGTCGCACCCATCAAACCCGCCCAAGAAGAGTCGTTGACTAGGGGTCGGACATCGCGGACATCGGTTCCCTCAGCGAGGAATCCATGCCAGACGTCGAAGACCTCAACGCTCCAGATACCGACCCCACGACGAAGCCGCCGATGTCGCGGCGTCGGAAGTGGCTGCGAAGACTCGGCTTCACGGCCCTGACCTTCGCCGGGCTGTTCGCGCTGTTCCTCACCTGGGTCTATTTCGGCTGCTTGGCCGACCCGCCGGAACTCACTGGCGACTTCCCTATTCTTGAAATGTCAGTGACGAAGTCGGCCGACGGTCGCACTCACCTCGGCGCCTCCTGGTTCGAAGAACGCCCTGGCCGATCGCGCATCTACCTCGAAGGCGATCCGTTCACCATCGGCTACTCGAACGCAACGTTGACCAGCCATTTCATGCGGCACCAAGAAGAAGCGTTGATCGGGACGGTCCGCGAGTTCTTTCCGTCACTGATCGCCTTCTCCGGGATCGCGCTGGTCGTCGCCGTCAACAATCGCAACCTGCCTGACTACGTCCCGGTCGAGTACCAACACGAGATACTCGGGCTCTCGCGCGGCGGCACCGATCCCTTTCCGCAGTACGGGCCGCGTTACCATCGCATCTTGAACTACCACGCCGCGCACGACATCTCGCACTGGGTGTGGGATCAGCCCGTCGTCGGTTGCACCGCGTTCGCCGCGAGCGATGCGTTCACGGCAGACGGCAATCTGATCATCGGTCGCAACTTCGATTTCGAAGCGGGTCGTCACTTCGATACCAACAAGTTGATCGGCTTGGTTCGGCCGCTCGACGGACACGCGTTCCTCTCCGTGAGCTGGCCCGGCATGTCGGGAGCGGTGACCGGACTGAACGCCGAGAAGATCTTCTGCTCGCTCAACGGCGCGCACTCGGAAGATCGCGACAACATTGGCACTCCCGTCTCGCTCATCGTGCGGCGCGTCTTGCAGTACGCGGGTACCATCGACGAAGCGGTCGAGATCATCCGCGAAGGCCGAGTCTTCGTCTCCGACTCGTACCTGATCGCCGACGGCAAGACGGGACGCGCGGTGGTGGTCGAGAAGTCGCCCGGCAAGTCGGCGGTGCGCGAAATGACCGAGCACGCCATCATTCAGGCGAACCACTTCCAGTCCGATACGTTTGCGAAAGACGCTGGCAACCTGCGTTACATGGAGGACGGCACCTCGGTCGCGCGACACGCCCGGTTGACGGAGCTCGTCGAAGCGCAGCGAGGCACTCTCGATCCGGAGAGCGCGGTTGCCATTCTGCGAGATCGAAACGCCAAGGGCGGTGCCGCGCTCGGCCTCGGAAACCGAAGCGCCGTCAACGCACTCATCGCCACGCACGCCGTCGTCGCCGACGCCACGCGCGGGGTGTTGTGGGTGTCGCGCGGGCCCTATCAACTCGGCGCGTTTGACGCTTACACGATCGACGATTTCGGAAGCGACAACTTGCCGCCGATCGCGGCGGATCCGCTCGACGCGTCGGTGGAGTACACGGCGCTGCAAGAGCGACGAGCGTTTCTCAAGGCGGCCAAAGCAGCCTTCGGGCGCGACGGTCAGCTCGACACGACGACCGAAGAACGCCTGGAGACGATCGCAACTCAGCACCCACTCGATTGGGAAGCTGCGCTTCTCATGGCGCACAGCTGCGAATCGGCCGGAGAGCCGCAGCGAGCCCGCGACTACTACCTGCAGACACAACGCGCCGAGCCGCCGTTTCGAACCGACCGCGACGCGGTCGCCGAGGCACTCAAGCGGCTCGTCCACGAACAGACCGAGAGCGGAGAAGGATAGTTATGAGTGAACGCTGGGCCCTCGTCACCGGAGCGAGCCGCGGGATTGGGCGATCCATCGCCAAAGATCTCGCCCAACAAGGCATGCACGTCGTCGTCAACTACCACTCCTCGCCCGACAAGGCAGCGGAGGTGGTGGCGGAAATCGAGGCGGCGGGCGGCAGTGCGACTGCGGTCGGGTTCGACGTCTCCGATCGAACCGCCGTGGAGTCGGCGCTCGCGGACCTGCTCGAGCAGTACGACTCTCCCCACGTCCTCGTGAACAACGCCTCGATCATTCGCGACGGGCTCATGGTGTTCATGAAACCCGAGGAGTGGTCGGACGTCGTGACGACCAACCTCGGCGGGTTTTACAACGTCACCCGGCCGTGCCTGAAGCCGATGATCCGCGAGCGCAGGGGACGAATCATCAACATCACCTCGGTCGCTGGAGTGACCGGCAACGCGGGGCAAGTCAACTACTCAGCGACCAAGGCGGGCCTCATCGGCGCAACCAAGTCATTGGCGAAAGAGCTGGCCAAGCGCGGAATTACGGTGAATGCGGTCGCTCCCGGCTTCATTGAAACGGAGATGACAAAGAACCTACCCCTTGATAGCATACGCGGCGCCGTTCCGGCCGGTCGAATCGGGTCCCCCGAAGAGGTCGCGGCCGTGGTGCGCTTCCTCGCTAGCGACGACGCGTCCTACGTCACCGGACAGGTTATCGGGGTGAACGGTGGTCTCATTTAGCGGCCGTGATCTAATCTAGCGGCCGTGACCTGATCTAGCAGCCGTTGAAGAAGTGCTTTCGCTTCACGGGAGAGATTGAATGACGCCTTCGGAAATCTACTTGACGATCGACGGAATCATGATCGAAGAGTTCGAGTGTGAAGCGGGCGACCTCAAGCCAGAGGCGAAGCTCGGCGAAGACCTGGGCCTCGACAGCCTCGACGGTGTCGATCTCGTCGTCGCGCTCGAGAAAGCGCTGAAGTGCCGACTGAACGAAGACGAAGTTCGCGGCATCCAAACGCTCGGCGACATCTACGAGCGAGTTTGCGCGCGACTGCAAGAGGCCGCCAGCTAGTCACGAACAAGACGACCTCGGGTGCGGTTCACGCTTCACTAGCCGCGAACTTTCAGGAGCGATGGTGTCGGGCGGTCATGTGAAAAACATAGACAGATCGATCCTCCACGACCTCGACCATCGCCCCCCCATTCTCTGCCTCGACCAAATCCTCCACAACGACTCGACCTCGGCCCGCTGCCGGCACACCGTCGTGGCTGGTCCGCACGTCCATGACGGAGTCATGTGGGAAGCCGGGCTGATCGAGGGCATGGCGCAGACGACGGCTCTGCTCAAAGGGCGCGCCGCTCGCGAAGCCGGGATCCCGGTGCAAGTCGGAATGTTGGTAGGACTGAAGAACCTCGCGTTCCATCGCCAACCCACCGTCGGCGAAGTGGTCACCTTCGAAGTCGAGATCATTCGATCGCTCGAACCGATGACACTCGTCAAGTGTGCAACTCGGTGCGGAGACGAACTCTTGGCCGAGGGCGAGATGAAGTTCTTCCTGCAGCCGATGGGCGATCCACCCGCAGCTCTTTCAGATTCGGCGGAGTAGACAAGTGCGACGCCGCCGCTGGCCAGACCCCGGCCCCGAATACGTCGAGACGAGCACCACCGTTCGCGTGCGCTTCCAAGAGGTCGACTCGCTGCGCGTCACGTGGCATGGCCACTACCTCAGCTACTTCGAAGAGGGTCGGTCAGCCTTCGGCCGTGAGCATCGCTTCGACTACGCGGACATCCTCGCCGCCGGCTACGTCGCCCCGCTCGTCCATGTCGAACTCGACTACAAAAAGTCCGCGCACTACGACGAAGTGCTCGCAGTGATCTGTCGCATGCACCAAGTCGAGGGCTCTCGAATCTTGTTTTCGTACGAGGTCCGCAATGAAGAGCGCCAGCTACTCACGACGGGCATGTCGGTCCAAGTCTTTACCGATCTCGAAGGCGAGCCGATCTTGGTTCGCCCGGAGTTCTACGACCGGTTCCTCGAACAGTGCGCATGGACTCGATCCGACGGAACGCAGCCGTGAGCGTCTTCATCGCCGGGCGCGGCGCGGTATCGGCGTTCGGTCGTGGGCGAGCTGCGCTCGAATCGGGAATCTTCTCGGGTGCGCGCGGCGTACGGGCGGTGGATCGATTGAGGTCGCTCGCCTCCGTGACCTCGGTCGCGGGTGAGTACGCGGGAGACGACGGGACTGATGTCGCGGACGACCACCGCTCGCTCGTCCTCGACATGGCGCGAGCCGCCGCCGAAGAAGCGTTGGCCGAGGCGACGCACTTCCCGCGGACGGCGCGATCGACCCTGGCCCTCGTCGTTGCGTCGACGAAGGGCGAACTCGACGGAATCGACGAACTGGAATCCGCTCCGCTCGCTGCGTCCGGACTCGGCAACGTCCACCGCTTCGCGAGCCGACTCGGTCAAGCGTTAGAGATACCCACGCCCCCCGTCGCCATCTCGTGCGCGTGCGCGTCCGGACTTGCCGCGTTGTCCCATGCGGCGCGCATGATCATGCTCGGACAAACCGATCACGCGCTGGTGGTCGGGGCCGACGCGCTCACACCGTTCATCGTGCGCGGATTCGCGTCTCTCCTCGCCCTCGATCCCGAGCCGTGTCGCCCCTTCGATCGCAGCCGCGCCGGAATCAACTTGGGAGACGGGGCAGCCGCCCTTGTGCTGAGCCGCGACTCGGCGATGTCCATCGGGTTCGAGCTATCCGGTTGGGGGGCGTCCAACGATGCCAACCATCTGACCGGTCCTAGCCGAGACGGTGTCGGACTATCACTCGCCATCGAGCGCGCACTCCACCGGGCCGCCCTCGCCGCGTCGGAGTTGGACTACGTGCACCTCCACGGCACGGCGACGTCGTACAACGATGCCACCGAAGCGCGCGCCATCAGCCACGCGTTCGGGGGTCAACGCACCGCGCCGGCGTCGGGAACCAAAGCGCAAACCGGGCACACGCTCGGCGCCGCGGGAATTCTGGAAAGCGTCATTGCCGTCGCCGCGCTCGAACGCGGCGTCGCCCCGGCCAACGTCGGCCTCCGTGAGACGGATGTCGACCCCAACCTTGACCTGGTGAGTGCGCCCCGCGATCTCCGCAATCCGCGGCACGCCCTCAAGCTCTCGGCGGGGTTCGGTGGAATCAACGCGGCGATCGTGCTCACTCGATCGGACCGCACGTCATGACTCAACACCTCAGGACACAGTACGTCTACGGAGTGCTGGACCGCGACGGGTTGCGCGGGTCAAACCGAACGCGGCTCGGTCTCGCCGACGTGTCGAACGACGACGGTCGCCTGGTGTGGAAGCAAGCATTCACCGGCCACTACCCCGAGTTCCGCCGATTCGATCTCATGAGTCGCGCGGTCACCATGACCACCGAAGCCGCCGGTCTCGACCATCTCGGTGACGATCAACGACGCGATTGCGCAATCTTGCTCTCGACCGCGATCGGCTGCCTGGACGCCGACCTCGGTTTCCAAGCGAGCCTCGGCGCCGATACGCAAACGGCGAGTGGCTTGTTCCCGCACACGTTGCCGAGTACCTGCCTCAGCTCGGTGGCCATTCGTCACCGTCTGCAGGGGCCGACGATTGCGTGGGTAACGGATGCGGATCAGGAGCTCCTAGGGTTACAGTACGCGGCGGATCTCATCGAGTCGCAGGAGGCGAGCTCTGCGCTCGTCCTTCTCGGCAACGCTCTCTCCAAGACTCACGCCGCGACGGTGGGGTTGGAATCGCAACTCTGTGTTGCCGCCGTCTGGGGAAATGCAACCACGTTCAATGAGCTGAGTGACGTCGTCGGTTCCGGATCGCTCCTAACGCTAATTCGACACTTGGACGCACAGCACCGAGCGGAGTCGTGTTGAAGATCGTGATCACGGGAGTCGGCATTGTCTCGGCCGCGGGACGCGGTATCGATGCAACCGTCGATGCGTTGCGCAGCGGACGGTCCGGACTGGGAGAGTTGTCGCTCTTCGAGTCTGCGCGCTGCGCCGCCTTCCCGGTAGCGGAAGTGACGGAGCCGATACCGGCGAGCACTCCCCGCGCGTCGGCCCTAGCGACACTCGCCGCCCGCGACGCGTTGTCGCACGCAAAGATCGAGGACCCGAGCGACGTCGCGCTCACGCTCGGCATCTGTGTCGGCGGGTTGTTCGAAAGCGAACCCTCGGTCGCCGCGTTGGTGCGTGGCGAGACTCCCGACGACTCCGTCTGGCCGCGACACGAGTGCG
The DNA here is from genome assembly GCA_021776775.1 of Planctomycetota bacterium. GTDB lineage: Bacteria > Planctomycetota > UBA8108 > UBA1146 > JAJFFE01 > JAJFFE01. The sequence goes on from JAJFFE010000060.1 coordinate 6,256, forward strand.
CTTATACGACACACCGCGTGGCGCGAGAACTCGGCGTGCACGGTCCCGCCCTCACCGTGTCGACCGCGTGCTCGTCGGGAGCGCAGGCGCTCGGCCTCGCGTCGGAACTCATCAGAGACGGATCCGCAACGATCGCGCTGGCCGGTGGTGTCGATGCCGTCACCCGACTTACCTTCAGCGGATTCATGTCGCTACTAGCCATGGACCCCGAGGGCTGCCGGCCGTTCGATCGTGATCGCGCCGGCATGAGTCTCGGTGAAGGCGCGGCGTTCCTCGTCTTGGAATCCGAAGCGAGCGCGCTCGAGCGCGGTGTCCAACCGCTCGCGGAATTCGCCGGCTACGGGAACAGCTGTGACGCGCACCACCCCACCGCCCCCGACCCCGAAGGGCGCGGTGCCGAGTCCGCGATGCGAATCGCGTTGACGCGTGCCAACGTCACCGACCTTTCGACCGTCGACTACGTCAACGCCCACGGCACCGGCACCCCCGACAACGACCGCAGCGAAACCGCCGCCCTACGCCGTGTGTTCGGTGAGCGAGTCCCTGACGTCTCTTCGACGAAGCAAGTGTTCGGTCACACGCTCGGCGCGGCGGGTGCGATCGAAGCTGTCGTTTCGGTGCTCACCCTGACGCACAACTTCCTGCCCGGGACGCCCGGCTTTGTTACCCCCGACCCCGACTGCTTGATCCCACTCGGGGAGTCACGCGACGCGCGCCCCGGGATAGTGATGAGCAACTCGTTCGGCTTCGGCGGCAACAACACCGTGCTCTGCCTGCGACGGTGGGTGACTGCATGAAACCGCTGCCGATCCACAGCTACGCCATGAGCCAACTCGATGGGGCTGAACCGACAGACGCAATGGTCCCTCTGCCGCCGCCGGGCGCGAACGCACGAAAGCCGAGACTCGCCACTCTGGCCACACAACTTGCCGAGCGCGCAGTGTCGACTCTCGAAGGCGCCCCGCCGTCACCGCTCGCGGTGTACTTCGGGACGGCGCTCGGATCGCTCACCGAAACCGCGGCGTTCCTGGAAAACATGATCGAACGCCAGGAAGCCGCGCCGAAACCACGAGCGTTCACCTACTCGGTTCACAACGCGGCTGCGTCACGCGTCGCGCAAACCATGAAAGCGCGTGGCGAGAACCAGACTTTCGTGCACGGAGAAATCTCGTACGCCGTCGCGTTGTGGTCGGCGCAACTCGCGTTCACACGGGACGCAACGTCGGTACTCGTCGGCGCGGCGGACGAGACTTCCCGATACGTCGAGCGTGCACGGACCCAGTGTTGTCCCGACACGGCCACGTCACCCGTCGACGAAGGCGGCGCCATGCTGCTGTCGCTAGCCGCTACCGAACGTCCGGCCATCGCGACGATTCGTACGGTCGCGTTCGCGCGCCCCCGCGACCCACAACAGTGGCTCGCCGCACATCTAGCCGACACACCGGTCGATCAACTCCTGCACGGTGTGCCGACCGACCACGCCACCGCGGTGTCGACCCTCGCCGCCGAAACGCTACCGTATGTCGAGACGGTCGGGACGCACCCGTCGGCGGGCTGCGTCGCGCTGGCCACGGCAATCGCGACCATCGCAGACGGCCACCGATCGACCGTCGGTGTGGTGACCGCGTCTCGCTTCGGAGACTGGAGCTTGGTCGTCGTCGGACCATGAGACCCCCTCGGCGATGGAACGCTCGAGCGGATCGGGGAAGCCTGCCGGTGACGCCGACTGAGACCGGGGGACGCGTCGGGCGATCAGCGAGTCAGCCCTGTAAATTTGAATGCAAACTTCAATTTATCATGATAGATTGAAGTACATGTTCAAAAGAAGCCTGAGCCTGCCGGAGGCGGGAACCGAGAGTTTCTTCCTCTGGGGTCCACGCCAAACCGGTAAGAGCACACTACTTCGGGAGACCTACCCCGACGCTCGTTGGATCGATCTGCTCAAGGCTGAGGAGTTCCGACGCTATCTATCGCGCCCTGAGCTCTTGCGCCAGGAGATCGAGGCAGGGGAGCACTCGCCAAACCGTCAGATCGTTATCGACGAGATTCAGAAGGTGCCTGCGCTCTTGGACGAGGTGCACTGGCTCATCGAGAATCGCCGGCTTCACTTCGCCCTCTGCGGGTCGAGCGCGCGAAAGGTGAAGCGAGGCGCGGCCAACCTGCTCGGCGGAAGAGCGCTTCGTTACGAGCTTCATGGGCTGACCGCCGGAGAACTGGGCCGAGAGTTCGATCTGGATCGAGTGCTCAACTACGGGTACCTACCGCGGATCTACGAAGCTCACCGTCCCCGACCTCGGCTCGACGCGTATGTCGCCAACTACATGAAAGAGGAAGTCGCAGCTGAGGGTCTCGTTCGGAACCTCCCGACCTTCTCGGACTTCCTCGACATCGCAGCTCTCAGCGACGGAGAGATCGTCAACTTCTCGACCGTCGCCCGAGACTGCGGCGTCTCGAGTCACACGACGAAGAACCACTTCGGCATCCTCGAGGACACTCTGCTCGGACGGTGGCTCCCCGCCTATCGGAAACGGCCCAAGAGACGAGTGATCGGCGCGCCGAAGTTCTACTTCGTCGACGTCGGCATCGTGAACCGCTTGGCTCGGCGCGGTACGTTGCTGCCTGGGTCCGAACTCTACGGGAAAGCGTTCGAGAACTGGGTGTTCCACGAACTCTCTTCCTTCGTCAGCTACTTCGAGTTCGATGGGATGCTCTCGTACTGGCGACTCGCGAGCGGTATCGAGGTCGACTTCATCCTTGGTGATATGCAGATTGCGATCGAGGCGAAGTCGAGTGAGAACATCAATCGCGATCATCTCAAGGGGCTTCGTAGCCTGTCCGAAGACCACCCCGACATCGAGCGACGAATCGTCGTCTGTCGAGAGCCCCGCGCTCGAACGACGAAAGATGGCATCGAAATCCTTCCGGTCAACATTTTCGTGCGACGACTCTGGGGCGGCGAGCTGGTGTAGCGACTCCCATGCTGAAGTTGTTTCGGCACTGACGTCTGTTACTCGATCTGCTTCGTCTATCGGTCAACTCCTGCACGGCGTTTCGACCGGCCACGTCGACGCGGTATCGACTCTGGGCTCCGAATCGTTACCGTGTGTCGAGACGGTCGGCACCACCTATCGGAGTGCTGACCGCGTGTCGTTCTCGGGGACTGGAGCTTGGTTGCGCTCGGACCATGAACAGCTTGAGATGAATCGCTTCAGTAAGATCATCATCGTCGGGGTCGTGGCGGTCGCCGTCACCTACCTGTTGAGTGGCGACCACCGAGTCGTCGCGAGCGTCATCGTCGCCGCCCTCTGCCTGGCGTTCGTGACCCGCGGAACACTCTCGGTTCAATCAGCCATTCTGTGTCCGGCGCGATCGACGGTCCCCGGACAGTGCGTTGCACTCACCTACGACGACGGGCCTGACCCGGAAACCACCCCGGCGCTACTCGACCTGCTACGAGACCGCGGGGCCAAAGCGACATTCTTTCTGATCGGGGACCGCGTTCGTGAGCATCCCGACTTGGCGCGCCGCATCGTCGACGAAGGTCACGCCATCGGCAATCACTCACAAGCCCACGGCTTGTGGACGAACTTCTACTCGCCGGCTCGGCTTCGTCGCGAACTCGAAGCGTGTCAAGACACCATCGAAGAGGCGACCGGAGTCCGCCCCGCTCTGTACCGCCCCCCGTTCGGACTGGTCAATCACGCCGTACAGCCGACGATTCGCGCACTTGACCTCGAACTCTTGGGTTGGACGGTTCGCAGCTGGGACACGATCGGCTGGAGCGTGGAGCGCATCACGAAGCGCATCGGCCGTCGCCTGAGCGCGCGCGACATCGTGCTTCTCCACGACGGCGGCCAGGACCGCGAACGTGTGCTCGCGCTGACGAGCAACTTGATAGCGCTCGCGGAGGGGAAGAATCTAGAGCTCGTCACCGCACCCGACAGCAAACACGATCGGGAAGAACAGTGATCCAGTACCACGCAGAAGTGCCAGACTCATGACTCACCGTGTTACCGCGCCGCGGATCCTTCTGGCGATCATCATCGCAGCATTCGCGATTGCCGCTCTCAAGCAAAGTACTTGGGTCTTACGGCGGATCGAGGTTACACCGGATGATCCCTCAAACCGGTACTCGAAATACGGATCTCGAGGTTGGCTCGATCGAGCGATGTACTTCGACGTTGATATTGGTGTTGTGGAAACGCGGATCATTCTTCACGTGTACCGTTGGGCCGAGCCAACCCGTGGCGTTTGGGATCGGCTCGAGGGTCCATACCACGAGTACGCTGGAGAGGCGAAGACAGTTGAGGGCCGGTTCGAAGATGGCTTCCAGGAGGGACTGTGGACGTTTTGGTATCCCGATGGTCGGGTGCTTGGCCAACTAGAATTCACGGACGACTCTACGCCCAACTGTCGCGGAGCTCCTCCGTGGTGGGGTGACATGACCGACCATCCGCGTCCCAGATAAAGAGTCGCGTAGCCCCGCTGCTTCCGCTCGCGCCGGGAGACTCCGCCGTACAGCACCGCCGCGCAACGCTCGCCCCGGGGCGCAGTCCCCACAACCGATTGCCAACGGCGGCGGCGCCCGTTCATAATCGTGGTGACCGCATTGGAAGGACAACTCCCCTGGCTCATCACGATCGCGCTGGCCAAGTCGCTGGCCTCGAAGACCTCATCGACGTTCCCGCTCTGATCAGTGCGTACTACACCGATCGGCCCGATCCGGCAGAACTGCCACAGCGAGTCGCATTCGGGACGTCGGGGCACCGCGGTAGCGCGGCCGATGTTTCGTTCAACGACGCGCACATCGCAGCGATCACCGCGGCCATCTGCCGCTATCGCAAAGAGCACGGCACGACTGGCCCGCTGTTTCTAGGGGCCGATACGCACGCACTATCCGAACCGGCACGGCGCACGACGCTCGAGGTCCTGGCCGCGCACGGCGTCGACGTGCAGATCGACTCGCACGATCGACCGACGCCGACCCCCGCCATATCGCACGCGATTCTCGGATACAACCAGTCGCGCCGTGACGGGCTCGCCGACGGCGTTGTCATCACTCCGTCGCACAACCCTCCACGCGACGGCGGGTTCAAGTACAACCCGCCGCACGGAGGCCCCGCTGACACCGACGTGACGAAGGTGGTCGAAGCGGAAGCGAACCGCATTCTGGAAACGGGCGAAGAGGTTCCGCGCGTCAACTACCGAACCGCGCTCGCGGCCGGGACCACGCATCGATTCGACTACGTCGAGTCGTACGTTCAAGGGCTGGCCACCGTGATCGATCTCGAAGCGATCAAGAACTCCGGAATACGCATTGGCGTCGACCCCATGGGCGGCGCCGGAATCCACTATTGGGAGCCGATGGCGGAGCGGTTCGGTTTGAACCTAGAAGTCGTCAATCCGAGGATCGATCCGACTTTTTCGTTCATGACGCTCGATTGGGACGGCAAGATCCGTATGGACTGCTCGTCTGCGTACGCCATGCAGAGTCTCATCGGACTCAAGGATCGCTTTGACATCGCATTCGGCAACGACACCGACTACGACCGCCACGGCATCGTCGCTCCGTCGGTTGGGCTCTTGAACCCGAACCACTACTTAGCCGTCGCCGTCGATCACCTGTTCCGCACCCGTACCGACTGGGCCGCGACGGCGGTCGTCGGCAAGACGTTGGTGTCGAGCGCACTCATCGACCGCGTTGCCGACCGCCTCGGTCGACGCGTCACCGAAGTACCGGTCGGCTTCAAGTGGTTCGTTCCGGGATTGCTCGACGGCAGCCTGGGGTTTGGTGGCGAAGAGAGCGCGGGCGCGTCGTTCCTGACGTTCGACGGTCGTCCATGGAGTACCGACAAGGACGGCATCATTCTCGACTTGCTGGCGGCCGAGATGACCGCTAAACACGGGCGTGACCCCGGTGAGTTGTACGCGGACCTAGCGCGCGACCTCGGCGAGCCGGTGTACTCACGGTTCGAGGCACCGGCGACGTTCGAAGAGAAGAAGATTCTCAAGGCGCTCTCTCCGAGTGACGTCGACGCGACCGAGCTCGCTGGCGATCCGGTCCGCGCGGTGCTCACGCACGCGCCGGGTAACGGAGCGCCGATCGGCGGCCTCAAGGTCACGACCGACCACGGTTGGTTCGCGGCGCGGCCCTCCGGCACCGAAGACATCTACAAGATCTACAGCGAGAGTTTTCGCGACGCCGATCACTTGGCCAAGATCCAAGAAGAGTCGCAGGCGATCGTCGGTCGCGCGCTCGGTCGGTAGAGGATCGGCCCGACCACTGGGTCGGCCGTTGCAAACCGAATGGTCGATTGAGCCTATGGGCTCGTCGGCTCAGCCTCGAGGTGCGTCTTCCACGTTGCCGCTTTCTCAGCGTGGCCGACACCGGGAGCCTCAGCCTCCCACGCGTCGTAGCACGCGACGAGATGGGGCACCAATCCACGCGTTCGACCGTGATCGACGCCAAACACTTCCGACAGAATCGAGTATGCCTCTTCGAGACGCGTGGCGGCATCCGAATAGCGCTCCATCGCCAGCAGAGTCCGACCATGGTTCGACAGGAAGACGCCGACGAACCAGTGACGCGGGCCCAGCGTCTCGCGTCCGGTATCGACCGCCTCGGTCCCTAGCCGGTCCGCCTCATCGAACTCGCCCATCTCGCGCAACACAGATCCCAGGTTGTTGACCGAGACCAGGGTATGGGAGTGCTCGTCACTGAGCAGGCGACGTTGCGTCTTCAGCGCCTCGCGATAAAACGGCACCGCTTTCGCCGGTTCGCCCCGGCGCTCGAACAAAATGCCGAGGTTGTTGACGGAGATCAACGTATCGGGATGCTCCCCCCCGAGCACCCGACGGCGGACCTCCAGTACTTTACGATAGTACGGCTCAGCCTCCTCGAACTTGCGTTGTGACAAGAGTTCGGTCGCCACGTTGTTGAGCGTTCCCAACGTATCAGGGTGCTCATCGCCGAACGTTCGACGCAAGATTTCCAAGAGTTCTCGAAGCGATGCCTCGGCCTCTTCGTGTTTGCCGAGCTCTCCGAGAAGCACCGCCAAGTTGTTACCGGTCGTGATCGTCTCCTGATTCTCCTCGCCGATCACGCGACGTTGACCCGCCAGCGCTTCGCGAAGGAACGGTTCGGCTTCGTTTGGCTTGCCGCGTCTCACGAGGAGCGACCCGAGGGTCGCAAGGGAACCCAGGGTGAGTGGATCATCACGGCCAAGCGCACGCCGTTGACGCTCCAGCGCGTCGCGGCAGACAACCTCCGCTTCCTCGAGCTTGCCCTGCTTGATGAGCAGAAGCCCGACTCCGCAATACGCCTTCTGGGTCCGTCGATCGTCATCGCCGAACAGAGCTTTCTGTTGCTCGAATGCGCGGCGGACCACAGGCTCCGCGTCTTCGAACCGACCCAGCCTCATCAGGATTGCACCCAGCTCGAACAAAGCGTGCAGAGTTTCGGGATGTGTTTCTCCCAATTGTCGCTCGAAGGTCACCAACGAGCGGCGCTGGGAGACCTCAGCTCGATCGATCAACCCTACCGCGCTCAAGGTGTCGGACAACGACTGGTCCAAGCGACCCTGGACCAGCGGCTGACCGTCGAACTGCTTGGCGATGGCGTCAGCGGCGCGAGCAAAGACGTTCTGGTCCAGCAGCGACAGAGCCAACCCGGTGAAGTCGGCGCCAGCCATGAGTGACTCGAGCCGCGCGAGGCGATCGTTCACCTCGTCGTCGGTGAACTTCGCGCGCTCGTAGGCAATCTTCGCGCGGTCGAGTAGCCCATGGCGAATCTGAATCGCCATGCGCTCGGCGTCGACTCCCGACAACTGCGACGCCTGAAAGTCGCTAACAAGCTGCAGCTCTTGTGATCGCTTCGCTTCTTGATCGAGCGCCCAAAGGCTGACGCCCAAACCGATGGTGAGCGCGGCCAGCACCAATGCCGTCGCGCCGACAAACACGCGATGCTTTCGCACGAACTTGCTCACTCGATACGCGCGACTCGCGGGACCGGCGAGGACGGGCTCCTTGTCGAGGTACCGTCGAACATCTCGGCCCAGTTCGGCGGCGCTCTCGTACCGGCGAGTCCTGTCCTTCTCCAAGCACTTGAGGGTGATCCAGTCGAGGTCACCGCGCAACGCTCTCGCGAGGCTGCGGGTATCGGTGTGTCGCAGCCCGGCCAGTCGGCTCGCCTCTTCATCGGTGGTCGAGAGACGCGACGAAGGGCGCAGAGGATCGACGTTCTGGATAATGCGCTGCAGTTCCGAGTAGCTCACCCCACGAATGGTGTCCGCCGACACCGGCAAACTGCCCGTCAACAGCTCGTACAAGATGACACCCAGAGAATAGACGTCCGTCCGGGTGTCGATATCCGTCGACCCCGTCTCCGCCTGCTCGGGGCTCATGTACGCCGGCGTTCCCACCAGCCGTCCAAGTTCGGTGTGGAGAGTCTCCTCGGTGAGTCCCTGCTCGGTGGACTTCGCCACCCCGAAGTCGATGACCTTGGCCACAGGCCGTCCGTCTTGCTCGGCCACCAGAATATTCGACGGCTTGAGGTCGCGGTGAATGACCCCTTTCTGGTGCGCATGTTGAACCGCGTCGCACACAGACTCAAAGAGAGCCAACCGCTTCGCCGTGTCGAGTTGCTCTCGATCGCAGTACTCCGTGATCGGGACGCCAGAGACGTATTCCATCACGAAGTAGGGAAGGCCGCGGTCGGTGACGCCGGCGTCGTAGATGCTCGCAATGTTCGAATGATTCATGACCGCAAGCGCGTGGTACTCGAGTTCGAAGCGAGCGAGGACTTCTTTCGAATCAAGCCCCCACTTGATCACCTTCAACGCCACCCGACGCTTCACCGGCTCGTCTTGCTCGGCGTGGTAGACGACGCCCATGCCGCCTTCGCCGACCCGCTCGATGATTCGATAGCTGCCGATTCTCTCGGGAACGGTCGTATCCAATGAGCCGCCACCGGAGGAGAGGGTCAACGTGTTCGCGTCATCCGCGTCGTGGTCGCGAAAACGGGATATGACCCGCCCGCGAAGCTCCGCGTCACCGCCACACTCACGATCGACCAGCGCATCGCGCTCGTCACCGACTAACGACACCGCCGCTCGAAAGATTCTTTCGACGAGATCAGCTTCGTCGTCGCCCATGACTCGCCTCGAATGGTGTTTGCCCAGAGAGAAAGGTAGAAGCAGAGACCGCGACTCCCGACCGCACAGCGAAACTTCAGTGGCAGGCAGAAGATCAAGCGCCTCATTGTACCGGGCCCGTCGTCCGGTGATACCTCGCGTCAAACGGAGGAGACTCAGCCCAGACGTCTGAAAACACAGAGGGGCCGACGGACAGCTAGCGCACCGTGGCGCGGCTCGAAGTTGAGTGGGCTGGGGATGGGACTGTCGATGGCTCGCGACAAGCCAGGGCGTGCGTCTAGTGCCCCATCACCCCCCGCGTACTCGAATCGCCAAACGCCGCGTGAAGGAATCGCGATGACCTTGGCCGACCACCCCGCGGCCTGCTCCTCGATCTCCGCACGCTCCGACTCGAGCCCGAGGTAGAACAGCAAGATCAGCACTGCGACAACGCCAAGGAATGCGAAGAAGTGAGACATGGTGAGTCCAGTCAAATCTGGCTCGGGGCTAACCCTAAAGCCCGTACTGCTGCAGCTTCTGGTAGAGCGTGTTTCTAGAAATCCCCAACAACTCGGCGGCGCGCATCTTGTTTCCCTCGGCTGCATCAAGAGCCAGTGCGATGTGCTTCGCTTCCATATCCTTCAATGTGTCGACCTGCACCTTGATCGGGCTTCGGCGTGATTCTTTGACAATCTCCGGGGGGAAGTCTTCCGCTTCGATCTCTTCACTCGCGCGATGGCGGAGGGCGTGCTCCACTGCGTTACTCAACTCGGGTAGGTTCCCCGGCCAAGAGTAGCCGTGCAGCACTTCCTTCGCGCCGGACGACAGTCGCGCTGCGTCGCCGAGCATCGATTCTGCGATGAGGACCACGTCGCTACCGCGCTTAGCGAGCTTCGGCACGTCAATAGTCAAGGCCGCGAGTCGGTAGTAGAGATCGTCGCGAAACTTCCCGGCCCCCCGCAGCTTCTTCATGTTTTGGTGAGCGGCAGAAATCAACCGTACGTCAGGAACCGCGTCGACCGGTTGCTGTTGAAGCCTCAGCAGCAGCCGAGCTTGAAGATCGACCGGAAGATCTCCCACTGAGTCCAGATACAAGGAACCGCCCTTCGCTCGGTCGAAGGCACTCTTCTTCGCCGGAAAGCTGCCCGAAGCCTCCACACCGAACAACGCTTGAGAGGTCTCTTCAGCCGTCGAAAGCGCACAGTTCAGAACTTCGAACGGGCCCTCACACGAGTTGGACCCGTCGTGGAGCATTCGCGCCAATCGTTTTTTGCCGGTGCCCGTCTCTCCGAGGATCAACACCGGGTTGGAGTGTTCCGCGTAGCGATCGACGCGACTCAGGGCCTCGAGCATCGGTTCGCATTTGGCGATGAACCCTTGCTTGCGCGCGATCACTCCGCGCAAGCGCACATTGTCTTGTTCGATCTTCTCTCGCAACGATAGATCGGCAAGTGCCAACGCCGCGAGATGGGCCACGCCCTGTAGAAACTGAAGATCGCTCTCTTCGAAACAAGCCAGCTTCTCTCCGCGATCGACGTAGACGACCCCGACGAACTCCTCCTGTGCGAGCATCGGTGCACACATGAACGACGCGATCCCCAACGCTTGGATGGAGTCCGTGTGGCTTTCGACCTGCCCCGACGCGTCTTCTATGAGCACGGCGTTTCTCTCGTGCGTCACCTTCTCCAGAATCGATCGGCTCATGCGAACGCGATCATCGTCGGGCGCCGTTCCTCGGGCTCGTTCGATGACGAACGTGTCTTGATCCGGGTCACCTAGTCCGAGAAAGAAGCGATCGAACTTCAGCGTCTTGACCAACGCCTGCTCGACCTCGTCGCCGATCGACGAACGCGACACAGATCCCACAACGCTCTCCGCCAGACGGTAGATCGCTTCGAGTTCTTGCCGCCCAGTACTGGATGCGTTTTGCGACGAGACGAAACCCGAACGATTCTGACTGTCTACCTGGAACTTGGTACTCGGCGCTTTCCCGGCGTCGTCGCGAAAGGAAATGGTCGAGCGAGCTTCGCCGACGTTCGAGCTCCGCGCGGCCGGGCCGGTGACCAGGAAGCGACAGTTCCCGGCGGCGATGACATCACCGACGGCGAGAATCGCGTCGGCGAACGGGCGACCATTCAGCTCGGACCGGTTTTTACTGCCGAGGTCGCACACCCGAAGCGTGCCGTCGTCGCCGGCACTGAACACCAGGTGCTTACGCGACAGGTGGGGATCGGGCAGCACCACGTCGCTTTCGGTACCGCGACCGATGGTCAACTGCTGACCGCGCGGGACCGTCGTCGAGTCGACGATTTCGCCACCACACATGATCTCCAGCACGAACTCGTCGGAGGACATGACGACTTTCCGGATTCCGTGACACGTGTGAGCCCACGTTCGGCAAATCATCATACCGAGATTCTTGGATCAGTCCGACTGCGGAGTCGGAGAACTCTCGAGCGACGACGCGACAACGTTGCGCCGCGTGCTCGAAACGCTAGCTTAGCTTCATCGGTTGGAGTTTAAGCGTAGCCATAATGGACCTCAATGCTTAGGGCCTTGAGCGAGTCGTCACGCTTCGGATTGGTACGAGCGTCTCTTCTGACGAGTGCGCGAGTGTTTCTCGCAGCGTTCAGGTTCTTGCCCCGTGACCGCCCCAGGGTTGAACCACACGCCATGATGGTTCGTCATCCGGTAAGGCGCCGCGACGGCGTCTTTGCGGGGCGCGTGTTTGCGGTGCGCGTCTTTGCGGGGCGCATCGTGGCGTGGCTCGAACACCAGTGGGGTGCACCGTGAGTGTCGAGTTTGCGATGTGACGTGTTGCCTGATGGTGCTGGGTCTTCGACGATAGCATTGGCGTTGTTCGTCTTGCAGGCGGGACAAATCGTCGACTCTGGATCGTCATTTACAATGGGTACTCGAAACTCGTGGATGACTCCGGAGGGTCTTATGTCTTGGATGATGGATTGTGTTCGTCGCGTTGGGATGCTCTCGAAGGATGACTTGGTACTCGAGGTTCAGCGGTTGGTGAAGCTCGAGAAGGCTCACGCGGCTCAGGTCATTGCGCACTTGGCGGAGATTCGTCGACGTAAGCTTTATGTGGATCTTGGATATCCGACTCTGTACGCCTACTGCCGGGAGGAACTGCCACTGGACGAGGGGGGGATTCCGGTTCGGGTGCAGGTGGCTGGCGTTTGTTTGCGGTTCCCTCGGATCTTGGAGTTGTTGGCTTCGAACCGGATGTCGATGTCGGTTGCCGCGCTGGTAGCTCCTGTACTGACTCCCGAGAATGCTGCGGAGGTCTT
>JAJFFE010000007.1 GCA_021776775.1 Planctomycetota bacterium
TCCTGCCCTTCGGCTGACCCCAGGCCGGTGACGAGGTCAAAGTCGACGACCACCCCGGTCGTAAAGCCACTGAAGTACAGGTCGGCCTGGTAGTAGTCGGGCCCAACACCGCCGTTAAGGGCGGCGACAGCGTCACCCATCTCGACGTCTTCTATGACGAGCCCTGTTCCGTTGCAGACGCCGAAGCTCCAGCCGTGAACGAGATCACCGCCGGAGGAATCGAGGTAGACCGCCGCGTCTCCGCACATGGCAAAACCATATGGGATCCATAGCGTGTAGTCCGGATCCTGACCCGGCGCCTCAAGGCTGCAAAGCCAGATCACTACACATACGAATATTGGGAGCCTCCGGAACATTGTCACCTCCGGTTCCGAGAAACAAACACTTGGTATAGACCTTACGGCAGTCTAGCAGGCCATCCGACGACGACCAAAGACCATGGTTCATCGGGCGATAGCATCGAAGCACCCAGCTCGGTGGGTTGCCTCCTTACGTGTGGGCACGAAAGGCTCGTGCTCACGTTATTCCGCTCGTCGAGCTTAGCCGTCCAGCATCAACAATCTGGATCTTCCAACCCGGCCTCCTTGGCGTTGGGAACGCTCTCTCCGCGTGTTAACCACTTCGACAAGAGTTCGAACTTTTAACATCCGGACCCCAGAATGATCGGCTGTGCGAAGCGGAGAATCTGTCGCACTCCCCCACCGCGGATCGATTTACGTCGATGAGGCCCGTGGGATAGCCGGGTTCGCAAAACCGGTCTCTCTGGGGAGCCAGGTATCGACAAGTGCAAACCGCGGGTTGGATGGGAATACCACGAAGTGAAGCCCTACTTCGTGACGCTAAGGCGTTTCGCGAGTTCGAGCGTCACTTGGCGACTACCCGCTTCGGTCAGATGCACGGCGTCTCGAAAGTGGTCGGCTGGGAAGTTGGTCGCGTCGAGTCGGATGAGCTGAACGCGTGACTCGGCGCAGAACTCTTCGAGGGTCTGTACTACTCGCGACCATTCCTTGCCGTACCGCTGGTCGATGACGTCTCGGAAGACGGGGTGGCTCGGTAGGGTCACGAAGATGCACTTGGCTCCGCACTCTCGGATCCGTATGACCGCCTCGCGGAAGTGCATCTCAGCGTGTCGGTCGAGTTCGAAGTTTCGAAAGTAGCGCGCGGCGGTCTTCTCGGCGGAATCGGTCGTGACCCGTTCGCGGTGATCGCCCCACGACCGAAACCGAACTTGGTGAGCCGCAGTGAACTGAAGATCGAGATCTCGCCTTCCTCGTGCTCGCCACGCTTGCGCCAGTTGCGGAGCCCGACGTCGGATCGACGATACCGCGTCGAGGCTCGAGCTCCACGCGTTCTCCGTTTCGGCCCAACGATCCGTGAGTCGGGCGTGTTCGCGAAACAGCCCGTCGTGCGCGTGCGCTCGGTTGAACGTGAACTCGTCGATCGCAATGATCACGCGCTCGACGTCAACGCGGGTCGACAAGAACCGCTCGGCGACGTACCGAGTGTCGAACGGGCGACCCCCACCGATGAGGCCGAGGTTCCACGCCGTTCCTCGCTCGAGTTCGAGCGCGTTCTCCAGTGCCACCGGGTGGATTCCCATCGCAGCGCGCGAACTTCCGAGAATGACGACGCGAGGCTCGGGCAGACCTTCCACCACTTCGCGTTCCAGGAATCGGAGTCGCGCGGAGAGCGACGTCGGAGACTCGTACCACTGCAGCGCACTCGCGGAAGGCGCGTGGCCGATGACGCCGCGAAAGCTGATGTCGACGAGCGCGACGACGACGAGTACCCAGACCACGGTCCAGGGAACTCGGGGACGAAGTTCGCGACACGATTCCAGCGAGAACATGACTTACCTCAGAACTGGAAGTAGATGAACGGATTCGCTTCGCCGCGCTGCACGACGAGAACCGCGAGGACGAGGCAAGACCAGAACGCGACTCGCCGGCCGAGGGTCCAGTTCAGCACCGCGGTGTGGTCCGACGTGCGCAACTGAGGCCGATCGATCACCACGAACAGAAGGAGCGACAACACCGCGAGGTGAATCGCCGTGAGCGTTGTCGCCACCGGTGCCGCGGCGGCGCCGAGTCCGATGAGCCCCGCGCCCATCTCACCCACCGCTGCAAAAGACTCCGCCCGAAACGGAATCCACGTAAGCGACACGAGAGTGAACACGAACAGCACGGAGGCCCAGGGCGCGGTCGGCCGCGACTCGTGCCCAGTACGTTTCAGCCATGTGCGTTCAATCGACAAGTACGCCCCGTGAAGCCCCCCCCACAGCACGAAGTTCCAAGACGCGCCGTGCCACAGTCCACCGATGAGCATGGTCGCCATCAGATGAATCAACGTCCGCCGCTCGCCGCGGCGGTTACCCCCGAGCGGAATGTAGACGTAATCCCGCAACCATCTCGAGAGCGTGATATGCCAGCGCCGCCAGAACTCGGCGATCCCTCGCGAGAAGTAGGGTTGCTGGAAGTTCTCACTCAGTCGAAAGCCGAGGAAGCGAGCGATCCCTCGGGCCATGTCGCTGTAGCCGGAGAAGTCCGCGTAGATCTGTAACGAGAAGGCGAAGACCGCGACCCAGGCGTCGATCGCGTGGAGGTTCGCGGTGTTCCCGTAGGCGTGGTCGACATAGCCGGCGACCGCATCGGCGATGGCGACCTTCTTGAACAAGCCGATGCCGAACAGTGCGGCACCCTGGCACCAATCGTCCCAGCTGGGCCGTCGGGGTCGCTCGATCTGCGGGAGAAGGTCGCGACTGCGTTCGATCGGACCCGCCACGAGTTGCGGAAAGAACGAGACGAACAGCGCGAAGTCCACGAATCGATCGGTCGGCTGCGCCTGTCCGCGGTAGATGTCGATCGTGTATGTCATCGACTGCAGCGTGTAGAAGCTGATGCCGACCGGGAGCACAACTGACAGGGTGGGAGCATCGACCGTCCAACCGAAGGTGCTCACGAGGTCGACGAAGTTGTCGCGGAAGAAGTCGCAGTACTTGAAGAACCCGAGGATGCCAAGGTTCGACCCCACGCTGAGGACGAGCAAGCGACGTCGCGCGCTCGGACTCTCGGTTCGGGCGAGGCGTCGCCCCACGACGAAATCGATCCCCGTGGAGAGAAAGATCAGCCCGAGAAATCGCGGATCCCACGCTCCGTAGAAGCTGTAGCTCGCCAAGAGGAGCCACGCGTTCTGAACCCGATGGCGCAAAACGAGGGTGACCGCCAGGACCCCGACGAAGAAGACAGCGAACTGAGCGGTGTCGAACAGCACGGCCGTACTTCCTGCTGGGGCGACTCGGGGTGTGGTGAGGGAAGCGGGCCCCCACTCCGTTATCGACGAGTCGGCAAGTAGCCTGAATTCCGAGCGTCGAAACGGCGGTGGCCGCCGGAGTGTCTTACGGAAACGGAATAGGGGCTAGGGTACGAACCTCCTCGCGTACCGGTACTTCGGTAGGGACGCTTCACTGGTGACCCCGTCACGTCGTCAACCGTAGCGCCCTGGGTGAAACGGACACTCTTGCTGCAGCGGGGTGTCAAACTGTAGACTGGCGGCCAGTTGGGTTTCTGAGCAATCATTCCATCCCCTCTCAGTGTGACGCCGTGAATCTACGGTTCCGTGCCGCTAGTTTCCGTGCCGCTAGGTTTCGTGCCTCCAGGTTCCGCCTCGCGACGGTTCTATTGGAGCGCTTGGCGTCCGTTGACGAGCAAACTCTGAGGTACCGTCGTGCATACACTCCGTCCCCGCCACGATTTCACACTGTGGCTCGCCGTCTTCGCCATCACCGTCTTCACGTTCAACACCGCTTCGGCCGTCGATCCTGTCACCGATCTCGGCTGCGAAATCGTGAGTGGTGATCAAGGGGAACTGAGTTGGACCAACCCGTCCGTCACCGCGGGTTCGCAACACGTCGCTCTCACTCAGAGCCTCGCACCGATCGCGTTCTGGCGCATCGGAGAGTCCAGCGGAACAACGTTGTTCGACGAGCAAGGCTTGGTCAACGGAACGTATCGCAATGGGCCGACGCTCGGATTCGGCGGTGCCATCCTCGACGACCCCAACACCGCAGTGTACTTCGACGGCGGAAACGACTTCGCCGAGATTCCTCACGACGATGCGATGTTGCTCGACTCGGGAACCGTCACGTTCTGGGTCTACCCGCACAAACACGACAAAGTCCACGGGCTCTTCTCAAAGGACTCGACCGGCTACGACACCGGCGGACACTTCACAATACTGTGGGAAAAATCGAAGTTCGTGGCTCGTCTCCAGAGCACCACGGCGTCCTACTTCGTCCAGTCCGAAGTCGTCCCCGACAACTGCTGGTACCACGTCGCCGTCAGCTGGGGCGCCGCCGGAATGAAGCTCTATCTCGACGGAAACTTGATCTCGACCAACGCCTACCCCGGCGGACTGGGAACGTCATCGGGCGGGATCGGTAACTTCGAGCCCCTCGCGCTCGCCGCCAACGCTTGGAGTTCGGGCGACTTGACGACTAGCGGGATCAAAGAAGAGCTCGACGGGCGAATGGACGAAGTCGCGCTGTACGACGTGGCCCTGTCCGACGCGGATGTGCTGGCGTTGAGTAGCGCGCAAGTGCCCAGTGGCTACGACTACGCGACGACCGCGGCGCTCATGAATCCCGACAGCCACTGGCGATTCGAAGAGTCCGCCGGAACCGTCGCAGCCGATCAATCGGCGGCGTACGACGGAACATACTCGGCCAGTGTCTCTCTCGCTGGCGTCGGAGCGACCATCGGTGGCCTCGCTCCCACCCTCGACGGGATCACGGGCGAAATCGTCGTCTCCGATCCGACGGCGTATCAGCTCGACCAGGAAGACATGGTGGTCGCATGCTGGTTCAACGCGGCCGCGTCCCCAGCGGTGCTGTTCTCACTCGGCAATCCCGGAACCTCGTCGTCCGAAAACACCCTCTTCGAGCTCGAGTTCGCGGGGGATCGCTTCTTCTATCGGCACGAACGTAGCTCGGCGTCGGTCGTGGAAACCGAGTTGTTGCTCTCGAAGGCACTACCCCTGGGAACCTGGCACCACGCGGCAATCGTAAAGAGCAAGCAACGCAAACTCGTGCGGTTGTTCGTCAACGGCGAACTGGCCGCGTCGGATTCGTATCCCGACCACGCCCAAAACGGATCCGATTCAGATCTCTACTGGGGAAACAACCCGGCCGGCAGCAAGCCGCTGCTCGGACAAATTGATGAAGGAGTCCTGTTCACCCGCTGCGTTTCGGGGGCGTTCATCCGAGCGCTCGCTAATCCGATGCGGGGCGAAGCAATTCGTATCGAACGTGACGGAACCGAGATCGACCTTCTCGACGCGTCGACGACCACGTTTTCTGATCCGGGCCTCGCTCCCGGCGAATACGACTACTGCGTGAGCTATCTCGTCGATGGCGTCGCAAGCACTCAGGAGTGCTGCACGGTTTCGACCCTGCAAGCCGTATCGAACCTCGCTTGCACCTTCACCGCCTCGAGCATCGATCTCACGTGGACGCTTCCCGAGACCTACACTGAGATCATCGTGCTGCGTGACGCTGTGCAGATAGCCACGCTGTCAGGCTCGGCAACGTCGTACAGCGACACCTCCCCACCGGCGGGCGCGGTGAGTTACGAGGTGATCGCAAGAGTCGGAGTTGACGACGCACCGACCGCCAGCTGCACCGTGGACTTTTCGCCGTCCGTCACCGGCGCGACCTGTTCGTTCGACCGAGATACCGCAACCGTGACCTGGACCAACACCGCGAGCTACGACGCCGTCGATATTCTTCGCGACACGGTCTTGGTCGCGACGCTACCCGGATCGGCGACTCAATTCGTAGACACGGGGTTGCTCGCCGGATCGTACGCTTATGAGATAGTCGGTCTGTTGGGCGCAGGCTCGTCGGTTCCCGCCGAGTGCAACGGAGTCGTACACGCAGCGCCGAGCGACGTCACCTGCTGTAGCACCGGCAGCGGGACCGTCGAGTTGTGCTGGACGGACTCCGTTGGCTACGACGCCGTCGAGGTGTACCGGGACGGTACGTTGGTGGCCACGTCTGTCGCCCCGCCCTGCTACGTCGACACGCCCGGCGCCGGAACGTACGGCTACACGCTCGTCGGCATCGTCGCCGGTCAAGGTTCGCTCGAGGCGGTCTGCGCGGCAACGATTCTCAGCCCCCCGAGCGCGGTGAGTTGCACACAAGCAAGCTCGCCGTGCAATCCTCCCGCGGACGTCGATCTGACCTGGGTCAACAACAGCACGGCCACGTCGATCGAGGTTCTTCGCGACGGAGTGGTCCTTGCTGCCGTTAGCGCAACGACGACGAGTTACACCGACACGGCCGTCGCAGACGGGACCTATGTCTACACGATCCGGCCGTTGGCGGCGGACTGCGCCAGCGAGACCGCTTCGTGCAGCGTGGATGTCACCAGTGCGACGTCGCCTAGTTTCTCTCTTCAGCCAGCTAGCCAGACCGTCTGCCCTGGAGTCACGATCGCACTGACCGTGGCTGTCACCGGTACCACGCCCGTCGCCTTGCAATGGCGTAAAGATGGTGTCGACATTAGCGGCGCGACCAACGCCTCGTTGGTGATCTCCCCGGTGAGCGCGACCGACGCCGGTGCGTACGACATCGTGGCCAGCAACGAGTGCGCCGCGGTCTCGAGTGCCGTCGCGATCCTCACCGTGAACGATCCGGCCTCGGCCACGATCACCGGTCCAGTAACCGGCATCTGTAGCGGAGACGACGTCACACTGACCGCGACGGCCGCGGGCAGCAACCCCGTGACGCTTCAGTGGCGTATCAACGGAGTGGACCTCGGCGGAGAAACTGCGACCACGCTGACGCTGACGAACGTGTCGGGCGCCGATGTCGCGACCTATGACGTTGTCGCAACGAACAGCTGCGGAAGTGAAGCGAGCAACAGCTACGGCCTCACTCTTTTGGACGACGCGCAGATCACCTCCGACCCGACGTCACAAACCGATTGCGAAGGTGGCTCCGTCACCTTTGCCGTCGGCACGACCGGCACCGCGCCGATCTCGTTGCAGTGGCGGAAGGACGGCGTCGCGATCGCGGGCGCGACCGCCGACAGCTACACCATCGTCAGCACCGTCGCCGGTGACAGCGGGATCTACGACGCCGTGGCCACCAACGATTGCGCCACCGCCACCAGCGCCGGCGCCACGCTGACCGTGCAAACCGCCGCGACCGTTTCGAGCGTCGGTCCGGCGAGCTTCGTCTGTGAAGGGTCGTCGGCGACGTTCACCGCGACGCCGTCCGGCAGTGCGCCGATCACCTTGCAGTGGCAAAAAGACGGAGTGGATATCTCCGGAGCCACCGGCGCCGTATTGAGCTTTGCGTCGGTATCGGCCGGGGACGCCGGCAGCTACACCGTTGTCGCATCGAACGGCTGCGGTAATGCGACTTCTAACGCAACAAATCTCGACGTAAAGACCCCGGCGACGGTCTCAACCGCCCCCACTTCGCAAGATGCGTGTGAGGGTGGGACCGTGACGTTCGCGGTTGCCGTCAATGGCTCCGCTCCGTTGACGGTGCAGTGGCGTAAGGACGGCGTCGACGTTCCGGGCGCGACGAGCATGACCTACTCCATCGCCTCGGCAACGGTCTCCGACGCCGGCACGTACGACGTGGTCGTCACCAACGATTGCGCGACCGCCACCAGCGCCGCCGCCACGCTGACCGTGCAAACGGCGGCGACGGTATCGATCGTCGGCCCCGCCAGCTTCGTCTGCGAAGACGCGTCGGTCACGTTCACGTCGTCGGTCACCGGTACCGCGCCGATGACGCTGCAGTGGCAAAAAGACGGCGTCGACATTGCCGGCGCCACCGCCGCTTCCCTCACCGTGAGCTCCGCCGTCGCCGCCGACAGTGGTAGCTACACCTTGGTCGCCGGCAACGCGTGCGGCACCGAAACGTCGAACGCCGCACTGCTCGACGTTCGCACGCCAGCCGTCGTCACGCTCGACCCGACGTCGCAGAGTGTTTGCGAGGGTGACGCGGTCACCATGACCATCGCCGTCACCGGCACCGCGCCGATCGCGGTTCAGTGGCAGAGGGACGGTATCAACATCGCCGGTGCCACGAGCAGCAGCTACACCATCGCCACCACTGTCGCCGGGGACAGCGCGGTCTACGACGCGGTCGTTACCAACGATTGCGCGACGACCACTAGCGCCGCCGCCACGCTGACGGTGCAAACGGCGGCGACGGTATCTATCGCTGGGCCGGTGGACGCGCTCTGCTCGGGAAGTCCGGCCACATTCACGGCGACGACCGGTGGTACCCCGCCGGTTTCGATTCAGTGGCAGAAGGACGGAGTCGATCTGCCGGGCGCGACGGGCGCCACGTTGACGATCAGTTCGACCACGACGGCCGACAGCGGGTCGTACACCGCGGTTGCGGTCAACGGCTGTGGTGCGGTGACCTCGAACGCGCTGCTTCTCGATGTGCTCGAGTCGCCGAACCTGACGTCGACCCCGGTGGACGCTGAAGTGTGTGAGGGATCGCCGTTCACGCTCGAGGTCGCCGCGACCGGTAGCACTCCTCTCGACTACCAATGGTTCCGTGACGGTGCGTCGATTCCAGGTGCAACCGCGGCCACGCTAACCATCGCGTCCATGTCCGCGGCTGACGTCGGCGCCTACACAGCACAAGTGTCGAACGCGTGCGGCTCGCAAACGACCTCGGCGGCGCAACTGTCCGTCGGCGCCGGTCCCGTCATCACCAGCGTGTCCATCCCCTCGGCAATCTGTGAGGGTGACGGCGCGGTCTTGTCGGTGACTGCAACGGGTGGCGTTCCCCTCTCGTATCAGTGGCAGAAGGATGGAATCGCCATTGGAGGCGCGACGGACGCGATCTTGACGATCGCTTCGATGACGTCGGCGGAGGTCGGCAGCTACGACGTGATCGTCACCAACGACTGCGGCACGGTGACAAGCGCCGGACAAGCGGTCGTTCTCTCGACCACGCCGACCCTCGATACCGAACCCGCGTCCGGAGCTCCTTGCCTCGGCGACGCGGTCGTGCTCAGTGTCGTGGCGAGCGGTACGGGCCCGTTGGCCTACGCGTGGAGCGTGGACGGTGCTGCGATCAGCGGCGCCGACGAAGCGACGCTGACGATCGCCAGCGCAGAACTCTCGGATTCCGGAACCTACACCGTCTCGGTCTCGGGGCCGTGCGGCACCGTGACCTCGAGCGGAGCGCTACTGACCGTCGGACAGCCGCCAGTGATCGTCAGCGATCCACTGGGCGGATCGTTTACGGAGAGCGAAACCGTCTTGCTGTCGGTGACCGCGACCGGAGCGGATTCTTTCCAGTGGCACCGAGACGGAGTCGACTTGGTCGGAGCGACGGCGTCGTCGTTGACGATCGACCCCGTGAGCATCGCCGACAGTGGCGCTTACACGTGCTCGATCGACAACAGTTGTGGATCGGTGGAGAGTGCCGCCGCGACGGTGTCGGTGTCCGGCGTTCCCGCTGTCACCAACCTCGTTTGCTGCACACTCAACAACATTGCCACGCTGTGCTGGAGCAACCCCTTCGCCTACGAAACGGTCGAGGTGTACCGAGACGGTTCCTCGATCGCCGTGCTCACCGGTGATACCAGCTGCTACGAGGATCCCAACCCGATTGCGACGACGACCTATGAAGTCGTCGGCCGAGTCGGCGACTTCTCGTCGGGCTTCACGAACTGTACGGTCGACGCGCTGCCCACGCTGACAATCTTGCTCTGTGACGGAAGCGCGTCCGGTGTCGCGCTCAGTTGGTTGGGAGCGACGACGGCGTTCGACGACATTCGCGTCCTGCGCGACGGACTCGAGATCGCCGTGCTCCCCGCCCCCAGCTCGTCGTACACCGACTCGGATCCCGTGGCGCCGTTCATTCACGAGTACGAGATCGTCGCAACGGCCGCGGGCCCCCTATGCGACTCGTACTCGACGACGTCGTGCACGGCCACGGGAGACGTTGCCGTTGAAGGCGTCTTTGTCCGTGGAGACTCCAACAACGACATGACGATCAACTTGGCGGACTCGATCTTCATTCTGTCGTACCAGTTCGCGGACGGAGCGACGCCGTCGTGCCTCGACGCGGCCGACGCCAACGACGACGGCACGGTCGACATCTCGGACGGGATCTGGCTGACGTCCTACTTCTTCACGGACGGCCCCGCCCCGTTCACACCATTCCCGAGCCCGGGTGTCGATCCCACGGAAGATAGCCTGACGTGTGACTTCTCGGTCTGGGCTCCGTAGCTCTCCGGTTCGCTGAAGAGATCCTCGCCCAAAAGACCCCCTGCACCGCCGGTGCCGGGGGTCTTTTCGATGGGTCGGCCTCACGGTGCGCCGCGCGTCCGGATCGAAAGTCCCTCCCGTAGCGAGAGCCGCCCGGCCGACAGTTCCGCCCGCTCCTCCCGATCTCCCTTCACCTCACCCGATCATCCCGTAAGCTCGGCTCTACACCCACGGCTCTGAGTCCCACATGAAATCAGGAGATCCCGATGCGCATCGTGCCGGCCGTCCTTCTTACACTCATGTTTCTGACCCAATCTTCTGCCGCCGAAATACCCATTACGGAGTTCGCGATTGATCCGGTCGCCGGGTCAACGTACTTGCTCTTGAGCCCGGACAGTTGGACGACGAGTCAGGAACGGGCGGAAGAACTCGGCGGATCGCTCGTGATCGTCGACGACGCAGTAGAGAACCAGTGGATTATCGACACGTTCGCCACGCCGGCTCGTAACATCTGGATCGGCCTCACCGACCAAGACGCCGAAGGCACGTTCGAGTTGGTCACCGGCGGCCCTCCCGTCTTCACCGACTGGTTCCCTGGTGAACCGAACGACGGCAACGGTCAAGACTACGCGTACTTCTGGGTGGGAGGCGCTCTGCAGTGGGATGATTCGGCTAACCCCGGAGCGAGCGTCACCGGCCTCGTCGAGATTCCTCCGTGCGGTCTCGATGCGCCGACGACGGTGGTCGCCACTTCCAACGGTACCGACGTCGAGCTTTCGTTCACCAACAACGGGCCGTACGACGACGGCATCGAAGTCTATCGCGATGGAACGTACGTCACGACCATAGCGGACCCGCTCGCCACGTCGTTCAGCGATACCACGTGCGGCGGCTTCCACACGTATCAACTGCGCGGACGAATCCCGGGGTGCAGCGCGTATTCCGAGATCACCTCCGTCGACCACGGACAAACGTCCTTCGCCTCGACGACCACCCCTGTCGCCATCCCGAACGCCGATCCGGTCGGAGTCACCGATACGATCGACTTCATCGACTCGTTGGTCATCGACGATCTTGACGTCATGGTGAAGGTGAGCCACACGTGGGTGCGCGATCTCGACATCGCCGTGACGTCCCCGGGCGGAACTGAGGTCACGCTCAAGGAGTACACCGTCGGCGCCGTGACCGATGTCGACAACATCGACACCATCTTCGACGAAGACGGGATTCCCTACCAAGAAGATCAGCTGCCGCTCGGGGTGCGGGTGCAACCCGAGGGGCCGGGCGCTATGTCGGACTTCAACGGCGAAGATACGCAAGGGTTCTGGAATCTGACCGTCATCGACAACCTCGGCGCCGACGTCGGAACGTTGGACGCGTGGTCCGTGATTCACAAAGACGCCGGTAGCTGTCCCATCACAGCGCCGATCGACTTGACCGCGACGTCGGTCGGGGACGATATCGAACTCGCGTGGAACAACGACGGCAACAGCTACACGCGCATGGAGATTCTCCGCGACGACGTGGTCATCGCCGACCTCGTCGGTAGCCCGTCCGCGTATACCGATCTCGACCCGGGCCCCGGTGTGTACGACTACGCCGTGCGCGGCGTCGACGAGTCCATCACCCCTTGCTGCACCGCTATCTCGGACGAAGCGCGAGAAAACACACCGATCTCAGATCTCGTTCTTCGAGGCGACGGAATTGAGGGCGACAACGACTCCGCCCCGGCGCTCATGGAGGCGTTGATCGCCAACGGCCGTAGTCCGGTCATCGTCACCCAGCTCGTGGAGTGCGACTGCGTGGCGTCGTTGTTGTCGAGCGCGAACATCTGGGTCACGCTCGGGACGTTTCCCACGTATCGCTGTCTGGGCCAAGGGGAAGGTCAGCTACTCGTCGACCACCTTTCCAACGGCGGCTCGGTTTACATCGAGGGCGCCGACAATTGGGGCTTCTGCGGTAGCAATCCATTCTGGGATTTTGACGGCGTCGACGGCTTGGCCGTCGACGGCATCATTCTTCCGGACGGTGACGACAGTTTGACCGACCTTCTCGGCTTGTCGTTCGCGGGGCTCGACTTGCAAGGCATGGACGCCGCGTACAACCAGGATCAACCGCTCACCAGCGACTGGACGGATCAACTCGCCCCGACCGGCGCCGGGCTCGGCTCGGGCACGGACGTCCCGGGATCCAACGCGGAAGCGATCTGGATGGAGAACGGCGCTGGTGGCGGCTACACGGTTGGTATCTACGCCGCGAACCCCGCCCCGTACGGCAACGTCATCGCGACTTCGTGGGAGTTCGACGGCTACGACGGCGACAAAGAGCTGTTGGTCGAACTCTACCTCGACGGCCTGGCGGGATCGGTGATCTCAGTGCCCCAGTTCCGGCGTGGCGACGTGAACGGCGACATGGGTTTCGACATCTCTGATCCGGTGTTCGCGCTGGCCGCGCTGTTCACCATTGGAGCGACGCCGCCCGGTTGCTTCGACGCCGCCGACTCCAACGACGACGGTGGCTTCGATATCTCCGACGCCGTCTACAGCTTGGGGGCGCTCTTCATTCCGGGGGCAACTCCGCCGCTCGATCCCGGGCCGATCAACTGCGGGCCGGACCCCACACCCGACGCCTTGGACTGCGCGAGCACGCCTTGCCCGTAACTCGGTTACGTCCACGGCCATTCGAACGCGTCCGTTAGACCATGCCAAAGGAAGACAGGTGGGCGAGGCCTCGCCTCCCCCACCTGCTTCAGCTCATCCTCGTTTGGAAGATGCCTCAGTACCCAACGATCGGCGTCGGTCCGACGGTGATTCAGACGGCACCGCCCTTCCACCAACACCGGCTCAAAGAGACCGCGACCCCACCTAAACGCGCCCGTCGCTCGGGGGCCTTTTGTAAGTCGCCGATTCGAAACGAGTAGCGCAACACACCTCGTAGGGTCATCGTAGGGAGATACCCTGAGACAAAAACGAAGGAGACGTGTAATGCACGGTGTCATGAGTTCAGTCGTACGCGGGATCGTTCTCTTCATGGTGACGATGACGCCCGTCGCCGCCGGTCAGCTTGTCGTCTCCGAAGTCAGCCCGAGTGGTCAGCATCTCACCGCTGCGCGTGACGCTTCCGTGAGCGTGACGTTCGATCTCGCGATTGATCCGGCCACGGTGACCGACGCGTCGTTCTGGGCGTTCGGTAAGTGGAGCGGAGCAGCGACCGGAACGTTCGAGTTTTCGAACGGCGATACCACGGTGACATTGGTTCCCGATGAACCGTTCACGGCGGGCGAGTCGGTCATGGTCATCCTCGCCAATACGATCACCGCGGCCGACGGATCACCCATGCGGGCCGGTGGCTACTCGTGGATGTTCTGGACCGAAACCGCCCCGTCGCCGCTTGTCTTCAACAACATCGACACGTTCTCGACGCGCACCTCGCCGTCGGTTCCCACCGTCTCGTACGGCGGAGTCGGCTCCGACATGAACAACGACGGCCACCTCGACCTGTCGGTCATCAACGAAGACACCGCCGATCTCCGCGTCTATCTGAACCTCGGCGATGGAACCGGACTGCTCGGCGACATGGTCGACCCCCCCGCGCCGCTCGACGTCTTTGCCAGCCCCAACGAACCGTCCGACTTCAACCGCGACGGCAACACCGACCTCTGCGTGTGCGCCTCCGCCGGTGACACGCTAACGGTGCTCCTCGGCGCCGGTGACGGCACGTTTCCGTCGGTTCAGCAAATCTCGGTCGGCAACGGGCCACGCGGCAACGCCGTGCTGGATCTCGATGGCGACGGAGATATCGACATCGTCAACGCCAACCGCTTCAGCCAGGACGTCGGCATATTTATCAACGACGGTACCGGCACGTTCTCGACTCCAACCATGATCCCCATGGGTCACGACGTCTTTGCAATGTGCGCGGCGGACATGGACGAAGACGGATTGATCGACGTCGTCGTCGGCAGCAAGAACAGCGGTCTCATTCAAGTGCTGTTCAACAATGGCGACGGCACCCTCGGTCTCGGCCCGGAGCAGTTCACCGGTGAAGACTACTGGGTCATGGTGTCCGGCGACGTCAACGGCGACGGCCACGCGGATATCGCCACGTCCAACTCGCAAACGAATACTGGATCGATCTTCTTTGGCGATGGAATCGGCGGGTTGTCGGCCTCCACGGAGTACGGCGCGGACGGTTTCCCATTGTCGTCAGATCTCGGAGACTTGGACGGCGACGGCGACCTCGACTGGATCTTGTCGAACTACTCCGGCGACTGGCAGCTGTTCCTCAACGACGGAGCGGGAAACTTCACGTTCGACCGCGAGTTCCCCGCCCCGGACGCCGCCTCTTGCGCCGTAATGATGGACTTGAACAACGATCACGTTCTCGACCTCGCGCTCATCGACGAGCTCGACGATTTGGTCATTCTACAACTGCAGCAGCTCCCGGAGTTCATCCGTGGAGACGGAGACGACGACGGCGGCCACACCATCGGAGACGCCATCGCCGCACTCGACGCGCTGTTCCAGTCGGTCCCGGTGCTCTGCGAGGACGCGCTCGACAGTAACGACGACGGAGCGCTCGACATCGCCGACCCGATCGCGTTACTGAGCTACCTGTTCGTCTCCGGACCGGACCTGCCCGCGCCGTTCCTCGCCTGCGGCGGAGATCCCAGCGGTGACGCCCTCTCCTGTGAGACGTACGGGTTCTGCCCGTGAGTCTCTGAATGTTGAGGCCTGGATCACCGACCTCTTTCTCGCCAAGCGGCTGAACCCGCCGCCCATGGAAAACGAGCCACGTTGCGGACTTCGCAACGTGGCTCGTCGTCTTTCACCCGCCGTCGCCCGCGGAGCGGAGCGATTCCGGCTCTGATTCGGCTGTTCCGGCCCGGTCCCCCGTGAAAGAATTCTGGAATCCCGCTCACACCATCGAAGCTCTCGTGCTCTTCCCCTCGAGCACGATTCGACCGCGGCTCACATCACGACCAGAACTCGTGGTCCGAACTCCGGTTCGGGCCCCAGAACGGAGCCACCATGAAGCGACCGGCGCAAACCCTCCTCGTCCTCCTCGGCCTCGCCCTGACCACGTCTCTTTCGGCGCAGACGTTCCAACGCATGGTCGGAGGCGTCTTCGAGGACGAGCCGACGTGCATCGAGCACACCGTCGACGACGGGTACATCATCTCGGGCACGCAGAGCGAGATCGTCTACACCTGACCGATGCCACCGATAGGCCGGTCGGCCTGTTTGACGAAGCTCGACAACAACGGAGCGGTCGTTTGGAACAACGCCTACTCCGTCCTCGACGTGACGCGCGGCGCCGCCGTTCGACGCGCCACCGATGATCCCACCGGGTACGTGCTTGTCGGCACGACCGAAACGACCCTAGGGTTCGCCAGCTCGATCTACGTGATTCGCACCGACGGCGCCGGCGCTCCACTCTGGACCTTCACCTACGGCACCGATTCGGCGCACAACTTCATGGACAAGGTTGAGATCAAGAACTGCGATACGGGATACATCGTCACCGGAACCGTCATGGTCGAGAGCGGTCTTGGTGTTCCCGAGATCGCCGGGTTCCTACTGCGTATCGACGACGCGGGCGCGCTGCAGTGGATGCGTATCTACTCGCAGGTCGGCGTCACCGGATTCGCCGACGGTGCGTTCAAGGACGTCCACCAGAACAGCGTTGGGTTCGTCGTCACCGGACACGGCGTCAGCCAGTTCCCCAGCGGACCGACCCAGAACGCCCGCGATACCATCCTCTTTCAGACCGATACGCTCGGCATGCCGCTGTGGGGCAAGCAGTACGCCAACCTCGAAGGCAACAACTCTGGTGAGTCGCTCGCAATTACCGCGGATGGCTACGCGATCGTCGGCGGTCACCTCCCGCCGCTCATCGACAACTACACGACCGAACTCCTCAGCACCGACAGCACCGGTAACTTGAACTGGTACCGACGCATTTTCACGGTGCAAGACGGTGGGTCGCACTACCAGAGCAACGTTGCCAACGGAACGCTGCGCGTGCTTCCTCCGAACGACGAGTTGGTCTTCGTCGGCGGCACCGGACCGGACTCGGCGCTCCTGCGTTACGACTTCACCGGAACGCTGCAGTCGGCGCAGAGCTACGACAACATCGGTCAATTCGGCGCCAGCTTCTTGATCGAACCGAGCGGCGGATTCACGCTCACCGGGCCGAGCTCGAATGGACTGAATCGCGACTACTCGGTCATTCGCACCGACGCGAACTTCCTGAGCGGTTGCCACGAAGGACCGTTCTCACCGCCGAGTGACACCCCACCGATCGAGGTGGTCGACATCGAATACACGCCGATCAACGTCGACGTCGCACTCGACCGAACTCCGGTGGTCACGCCACTGGTGTGGATCGAGACGGTCTTGTGCCAGAGCAGCATCTGCGTCGATCCGGCTCCGATCATCTGCACGCTGACGGCGCTCGACGTTGTGATCACGTGGGACCCGGCCCCGGTCGGCGTCGTCGTCGAACTGTGGCGTGACGGTGTCTTGCTCGCGTTCGTTCCCGACACCACGTACACCGACACGCCCGGCCCGGGGGCGCACACGTACGAACTACACCTGGTCGACCCCAACCCCGACTGCGATCCAGCGATCTCGAGCTGCAGCTTGCTCGTTCCTTCGATCATCTCCGCCACCGCGACCGACGTGCTGGTCGACTTCGCCCGGCCGACCATCGACGAGATCGACGTCTGCATCGCCGACGCGCTCGAGTCGGTCGGACGTTCGCCGATCACCGGTCTCGATCTGAGTTCATTGACCGACCTCGGAGCAGCTCAGCCCGACGTCACTCCGATCGCCTGGCTGCAACTCGGCGAGTTCCCGGCTCAGCACGCGCTCACTCAGGCGGAAGGCGATCAGCTCGCCCAGTTCCTGTCGAGCGGCGGTTCGCTCTACATCGAAGGGGCCGACGTCGCCTTCGATCCCCCGACCGCGCTCTCGTCCATGGACGGAGTCGTCGGCGTCGACGACGGTGACGTGTTCGGCCAAGTGCCCGGCGTCGTCGGACTCGACTCGGGCGTGGGCTTCGACGCGACTGCGTTCTCCGCCTCGTATCGCGGCAGCGGCCGGTCGATCGATCACCTCTCCCCCGACGGAGCGGGCGCCGGCGCACTCTTCGAAAACGGCGGCGGCGAAGGACAAACCACCGCAGTGTTCTATGACGCCACAGTCACCGGCGGCACCCACCGAGTGCTCACCTCGTCGACCTCGCTCGAGGGCTACGACGGCGACACTGGCGGGTGGATCGCGGGAATCGTCGTCGGACTCTCACCGCCCACCGCCGAGCCGCAGTTCGTTCGCGGCGAATGCAACGGCGACGGGCTCTACGACATCGCCGATGGGATCTACACGTTGAGTCTACTCTTCACTAGCGGACCCGACGGACCGTGCCAAGTCGCCTGCGACGCCAATGGCGACGCGCTGATCGACTTGGCCGACGCCATCACGACCTTCTCCTACTTGCTGTTGTCGGGAACGCCGCCTGCCGCCCCCTTCCCGAACTGCGGCGGAGACTCGACGGGCGTGGCCGTGTTGGGCTGCGCGGTGAGTGGCTGCCCGTAAGCGGCGCATAGCACTGGGCAACTTTGGGTAAACGACGACGGGGTCGAGGGCGTTGGACGCTCTCGACCCCGTTGTTCTGTTGCGGCGCTGAAGAACTACTCGCGGCCCCCTTGCTGAATCGGGGAGAGACGCCATTGACCCTGTGGCCACCACGGAGCAGACGTCCGCCGCTCGAGAATCTTCCCGTTGCGACAACGATACTGACGCACCACACCCGCCCACTTAGTACGAAAAGTGACGACGCCGACGACGCGCCGATCGGACAATATCTGATCTTCTTGTTCAGGAAACGACGATTTCATCAACGGGTTCGCACGTCTCAATTGATACTCAATGATCAGCCCCGATACGGGATCTGAAGTACGAACATTGACGCTCATGAGCCGGTGGAAGCCAACCCAGAGGACGAGAACCAAGCCCGCTAGCACGACGATCACGAATGCGACACGCTGCACGAGAAACTCCCAACCTCAGCTGGACCCGAGAACGAGGTAAACCGACCTTAGGCTCATCTTCATTGAGCCAAGTTCGTAGCGGGATTGACGTGCTGGCTGCCACCGAGCGACGATTAGACCAATCGTCACCGCGGTCGATGTCAGCAGCACCGCGACGAAAAGGTGAGTCACTTTCGCTCTCATCCATTGAACTCCGTCCCCGCACATAGCTTTGTTGCCGCACCGTCTCAAGGATGAAGTCCTCTTCGAGGACCAAGTATTCATGGTCAACCTACAGTTGACAATCTCAGACTGCGATCGTGCTGCCACCTCGAAGACGAGCGAATCGTGGCGCGGCTCGATCCGCTCGTCTTCATCTCTTCATCACGTCATCACGCGCGTCGATCCTGTCGCCTCTTCCTGCGAGACGCAGTGCCACAAAAAAAGAGAGGGAGAGGCCGCTAAGCCTCTCCCTCTCTTCGAACTCCATATCAACCGTCAGCAGTTAAGCCTACGGGTTGATCTCCACGGCGCCGCAGTACGCGTCGACGGGTTGGCTTGCACCACTCGTGTCGACGACGACTGAAACGACGGGGCCGGTCGCTCCGGGCACGGTCGAGCAAACGCAGTTGTTGCTCGAAGTACCGGGGGCTCCGATCAGGTCGTAGGTGACGTCAAGAGTCCAGTACCCGGTGCCCGGCGACAAGGTCGACAGACCCAGGAAGCTGATGACGACCGCTTGCGATGCGCCTTCACCGGCGACCACGGCGTTCAACTCGAAGTCGGGGACGAGCGTGAACTCCATGAACGGTGTGGTGTCAGCCGAAACCGGTGTCACCACGGCCGAGTCGTGACAGACGCCGAACGACCAGGCACGAAGTTCGATGTCGGTATCGAGGTACACCGAGACGACCTGTTGACTCCCCTGCGATCCCGAGATCGGACCAGGAATCACGGCGGGGCCGGCGGCGAGCTTGAAGATGCCCGCGTCGGTTTGTCCGCCCACCACTGCGCTTGCGATGGTGGTTGTCGCCGTCAACACGGTGCCGCTCAAGTCCACCGACGCGGTCAGACCGATCGGGTCGCCGGTCACGACGACGTCCGGAATCGAGAAGAATCCAGTGGCGTCGGTCAGAGCGGACTGACCCGTTCCGTCGACTTCGATCAGAGCGTTCTCGACCGGCACGCCAGCCGAGAGTTGAGCAAGCCCGATGATCGTCGTCTGCGGCGACGGATTGGTGAAGAGGAGGCCACGAGCTGAAGTCGCTCCGTTGTTGGTTGCCGTCACCATGACGAAACCGACTTGAAGGCTGGTCACCAGCCCATTGGCGTCCACCGACGCAAGCGAGTTGTTACTCACCCGGTAAGTGGTCTCTTCGCTCGAAGTCAGGTCGACCGTACTGTCGTCGACCAGCTTCCCGATACACGAGAGCTGAACACTTTGCCCCAGTTCGACCACGCCGGCGCCGACGGACGTCAACAGGATCGACTCGGGAAACGGCGGCGGCGTGCTGGAGATCGTCACGTTGCTCGGGTTGACGCGCTCGCCTTGCGTAATCCGGAACGGATCCGTCCACGCGTAGAGCGTTTCGTCGCCCTCGACCTTGGTCCCGATCACTCGGAACTGCTCGTCGCTCTGGAAGTCGGGCGCGGTGCCCGGTCCGCCTGCGCCGAACTGATCGGTCGCCGTAACGTTCGGAATCTTGTACGTACCGTTCTTGCCGACCTCGACGGAGTTACCGTTAACGGTGACTTGCCAGCGGTCGTCCAACACGTCGGGCTTCGGCGGCTGCGACGCCGCGAAGTCTTCTGCGTCACTCGTGCCGTTGCCATCGGTATCAAACATGAACGGGTGCGTACCCGCGAGGTACTCGAAGTGACTCGTCAAGGTGTCCCCGTCGAAGTCCATCGTGGCGTCGCTGGGATCGGTCGGGTCGAGACCCACTTCCAGTTCCCACTCGTCGGGAAGAACATCTTCGTCAAGGTCGAGGAACGGGGGATCGACTCCCGGTGGAAGGGTTCCACCGGCTCCCGCTCCACCGCACTCCTCGCACTGACACGCTTCATCTTGAGCCGAACCGTACGGACCGAACAGTCCGCCGTAGAACACGCCCAGGTAGTAGATGTAAGCTTGGTTCGCGCAGACACCGAAGTGCAACGCGTCGAGAAGCCCCGGGAACTCGGCCGAACAGATGCTCAAGATGTCGAGATAGAACTGAACATCGCAGTCGATCTTGTGCGCCAAGCTGCCGCACGCGCACGTGCCGTAGCAAATGTCATGTACGTCACACGCTGGCGAGAAGCATACCTGTGTGAAGAATACGTACGGACAGTCCGGGACTAAGGCGCCGACAGTTCCGCCGGGTCCGCACCCATTCGACTGCGGCTCATATTCGCAGCACTCACCGGTCGCCGAGTACGGCGGGCAGTTACAGCCCCATCCGGCGATCGTCAGACCGGCGTCCGGATCACTGTTGATCACCGAGCCGTCGAGTGACGTCGTTCCGGCACAGACGATCTCGAAGCGGTTGTTGTCGTGGTTGTAGCTGAGGAAGTACGCGATCGACCCCGGCTCCAAGGCCGACATGTTCGGGTACTGAATCGGCAACGGCGGATCGAAATGCGCGCCCGCCGGCTGCACGGTCCATGCGAACGGCGGCGCCGCTCCGTCCGGGATCGACATCGGAAGGTCGTCGTGGTTGACGCGGTTCAGCGACATGACCGTTGAGTTACCACTGCCTGCCGAGACGACCGTGCCGTCTTTGAGCGTGATCGTCGTCGATGCCGGAACCGAAATCACCAGTCCGTCGATGCCGACGACGGTCAATTCGATGTCCTGGCTACCGTCGAACGTCACTTCGTTCTGCGGATCGAGCCGCGGCAGTAGAACCGGCTGCGGCAGTTTGTTCTCCGCGTCCGGAATCACTACGACCGGGTAGCCGACCGACGGGAAGCTACCGAGCGGAATGCTGATGCCGCCCGCAAGCGTCGCCGTACTTCCGTCGAGCGTGAGACGCCCGGGGCCGGAGTTCGGTAGATCGTAGAATTCGAACTTGCCGTCCGGGTCGGACAACACTTCGAAATCTTCGCCGCCGACGGTGAGCGTCGCAGTGACGCCTTCGATCGGCTGGCTGGAGTTCGTTTGCACGGCACCGATGAAGTTCGTCGGATCGTCTTCGTTGCGTTGGACTCCGTAGATGTAGAAGGTCGCGACCTGCGCCGGATTGGCCGCCATCGTCACGGTGACAATGTTGAGCCCTTCGTCCGGACCGGCCACGAAGGTCGCTTCCGCGTGCCCCGTCGCCATGGTCGCGAATGGGAACTCGGGAGCGCCGTTGATCAAGCCGCCCCCTTGGACGACGGCGTAGTTGACCATCGCACCGGCGACGCCGTTGAGCCCATCGGACACCCAAACGCGCAGAGGAAACGGCGCCGGGCCGTTGGTCTCTGCGTACTGGTTGTTGCCGTCACCGAGGTTGATCTGCGACGCGGGACCCGCCGTCGCGCTCGCGCAGAACGTCACGGTGCCCGCGACACCCGCCGACGCCACTCGGACTCGGTTGGTCGCTTGGCCGGCCGTGGAGCCCAAGCCCCACCGCACGGAAGCGAACCCGTCGACGTCGGTGAACAGCGAAAGCACCTGACCACCAACGGCGGTGGCGTCCTCGTTCAACCAACCGTTGTTACGGGTCACGGTAAAGTTGACTAATTTGTTGGCGAACGGCGAGCCGTCACCGTTGAGAACCTGGACCACGATCGGGTCGGCGAGCATCGTTCTGGTCGGACCGGTCTGCGCGTTGCCCGACACCATGGTCAAGGTCGGCGTGCTCGGCGACGGCACGATGCGCGTCACGGTTCGGAACTGCGTCGCGGTGTTACCGAGATTATCGCTCGCAACGACTTCGATGATGTTCTCACCGATATCGAGCGGAACTCCCACAGCCAAGAAGGTGCCCGTCGTCCCGAGCCCTTCATCGACCGAGGCTGCTATTCCGTCAACGGTGACGGTGATCGCCATCGATCCGCTGAGGAGATCGCTGACGGTACCGAGCACTTCGGTCGTGTCCGTCAAGATCTCGGCTCCGGCGGTCGGAACCTGAATCGACACCTGCGGTGGGGAAACGTCTTGGATGATCATCGTCTGCGTCGGCGCGCTGGCGAGATCACCGATGTATGCAGTGAAGTAAACGTTGTTGACCGCATCCTGCTGCAGCGGAATGTTCACGGCCAAGAACTCGCCGCCGACCACCGGGACGGTGACCGAGCCGGCCAGCGTGCTGGCCACGACGGAGTCCGCTTCGGGGGCTTGCCCGCCGAGCGTAAAGGTCGGATCACTCGTGAACTGAAAGTGCGGGTTCAAGGTCGGCGAGGCCGGAGGTTCGAGCGACGCCGGACAAATGTTGGGGCCGTCACAACCGAGGGAGTCCGGAGTCGGGTCTACACCGCACTCCAAGAATGGCGCCGCCGGCTCGGGACCGCCGGAGAACAGATACGTGAGCAAGTAGATCATGTCCGCGATATCCGCGGCGCCGTCGTCGTTGACATCGGTGGCATCGAAACAGTTCAGGCTGCCCGTCTGAAACATGTAGTCGAGCCCGGTAATGGCGTCACCGACATCCGGTGAACCGTCGCCATTGACGTCACCTCTGATAAATGTCCAGTCGCTGTACGCCGTTGACGTCAGTAACAATAAGAAAACGCCAGTGCAGAACCATTTGCTATGGTTCATCAAGCATCCCTCCCACGTCATGAAGACACCTCTCGCCCATTTGAAGAGAAGTCTTCAACGAAGACAGTTCTGCGCGAAGCCCACTTCGCGCAACCGACCGTTGCTATCCGGTTGGACCAACCTACCCGGAGGACGACACCACGACAAGTGTCGCCACGGGAACGACCCCGTGACGGGGGCTGACGACGCGTCGCGTTCCCCTTCGAAGGGTCAAGACAGAGTCACGCCCGACTCTGCTAAGAATCCCAAACATGAACGTTACGAGACGACTAGGAGAGGAGCGGCCATTGGCCGCATGCAGCCGCCCGGCCAAACCTCGTCGGTTTCACTTCGCTGAATTCGGATCACCAAGGAGATCCGACACCGGCGCACCGTCGAGTGCCTGCAGAAACTCGACAAGATCGTCGACTTCCGCATCGCTCATGCGCAAGGGAACCAACACGGTCTCAGCGTGGTGGTCGACGGCGGTCGCTCCTTCGAGAGTGTTGTAGAACTCGACAACGTCGCGCAACGTTCGAAACTGGCCCTGGTGCATGTAGGGGGCCGTGCGCGAAACGTTGCGAAGCGACGGCGTCTTGAAGCTACCCCAGAGCCGAGCCGCATTGACGAGCGTGGCCAGCTTCTGACGCCCAGCGCCGTCTCGCTCGTCGCTGTACTCACTCGTCGCGGTGAAGGGACTACGCTTCAGCCGCCGAATGCCGCGGTGCCGCCCAGGGTCCGGGCGACTTCCGGCGCCTTCTCCTCCCGCGACGTCTGTCTTTCGCGGGGGCACTCGAGTGTTGTGAAACTCCCGGTCGGTAAAGTTCGGACCGAAGTGGCAGGTGCGGCACTGCGCCTTTCCGACAAAGAGTTGGTACCCACGCACGGCAGCCGGCGACATTGCGGCCAACTTCGTCAGGTCATGGTCACGCAACCCCGCGACGAAGCGATCGAACGGTGCGTCGGCGGAAACGAGTTGGCGTTGGTACGCTTCGAGTGACTTCCCGATGTTGACGAACACTCGATTGCTCGCTGCCCGGTCGGCTTCGGACAACTGCAGCCAAGCTCGGTGCTGTTCATGCTGAGGAGACTCCGGCCACGGACGCGCCGCGGTCGGAAACCGTTTCGGGTCGTCGAGATTCGGAAGCGGACCGAACAACGCCTCGTACTGTGCGCGCAACCGCGGTCTGGTGTACACGTGACGCGCGACGGCGACGCGATTGGATCCCATCTCTTTCGGTTCCTCGAGCGGCTCGAGCGCTTGAGCCCACAAGGAGTCCGCACGGCCGTCCCAGAAGAACCAGCGGTGGTGCGCGACGTTGAGGAGTGACGGTGTGTGGCGATCCATCAGCCCGAGCCCCTCGGCCACGGGGCGGCCGTCGCCGAACGCCTTGGACGGATCGTGACACGTCGAACACGCCACCGTCCCGTTGGCGGAAAGGCCGCGATCGAAGAAGAGCTCACGTCCAAGTTGCTGGGCGCGCGGGTCATCGGCGACGGCGTTCGTCGGCGACGGCGGAGCCGGCGGCAGCGGCGACATTCGTAAAGCGATTCGCCGCTGCCTCGCGTCGAGAGAAACCGAATGCGATTCAGACTGCCCGCCCACGCCGAGACCGTTCACTAAGACGAACAGCGTCAGACACACAGTCCACCATCGACCCTTAATCACGATACGCCTCTCCCTGTCGCGGACAACCGGTCTGCCACCGACGTCGCGAGGGCCAACCGAACCTCAGTCGGCCCTCTGTCCGACGGCCCTGCTCGTCCACACCCCCACGGTATAGCACCCGCCCGCACGAATCGACAGGGGCGGAAGGCTACCTCCCCGGACAGCCCCATCACTGGTCGACAGACGAACCGTCAAGATCGCCATGGGTGGGACTAGCATGAGCTCATCGGTTGGAGTTTGAGCCTAGCCATAATGGACCTCAATGCTTACGGCCTTGAACGAGTCGTCACGGTTCGTATTGGTACGAGCGGCTGCTCTGACGAGTAGCGCGAGTGTTTCTCTCAGCGTTCAGGTTCTTGCCCCGTGCCCCCCAGGGTTGCACCACACGCCATGACGCTGCGCCATCCGTCCATGGCCTGCGACGGCGTTCTTGCCGTGCGCATCTTTGCAGGGCGCATCGTGGCGTGGCTCGAACACCAGTGGGTTGGGGATGGCCGTGTCTTCTGCTCGCCACCGACTATGACGTAGGGGTGGGCTTTGGCGCCGGGGCAGTGGTTGGAGACCGGGACGGCTTTGAACGTTGGACGGGCGGATCGGGGTCGGTCCCAGTCTGTTCGAGGCGTTGGGCAACGGTGGTGCCCGATGATTGCGGAGGCGCGTTGGGCGATGAGCCGTGTGCGCTGGGCGGCGTGATCCGTTCCGAGCTGGGTGCGGTTTCTGGTGGGCGAACATGCAGCGTCGTTTGATTGCGTTGATGGGTGCGGCATCGTTTGAACGAGGTGGTTCGACTCATTTCGTTGGTGAATCTCGAAAAGTTATCGAGGTTGTTGTTGACGAGGTTTTGACCATGAATGAGCGGGTCTATGTCGAGCGATTGTGGGGTGCACCGTGACGGTCGAGTTTACGACGTGACGTGCTACTTCATGGTGATTGGTCTTCGACGATGGCATTGGCGTTGTTCGTCTTGCAGGCGGGACAAATTGTCGACTCTGGATCGTCATTTACAATGGGTGCACGAAACTCGTTGATGACTCCGGAGGGTCTTATGTCTTGGATGATGGATTGTGTTCGTCGCGTTGGAA
>JAJFFE010000061.1 GCA_021776775.1 Planctomycetota bacterium
GCGCGCGGCGAGCGCGGCGATCAGATGGTCGTTGGGAAGGTGGGTGTGGATCACATCCGGCCGCTCCCGACGGATCCACTGTCGCAGTGCGAACACATCTCGAAGTGCCGCAATCGGTCGACCGTGTTTGTAGAGTCGAAGGGAGGTGTTGGTCGAGAGTCCGAGCCGCGAGGCCCGTGCCGCGACGCCGTCGGCGGCGGGACCGCGTTTGGGGTCCCGACCCGGGAAGAAATCGAGCGTCACGTCGCGCTGACTGAGCGTCTTCGCCAACGTCAGGACGGGGTCGGCGGGGCCCGTGAACTTGTGGTTGGAGAACAGGTGGGCAATGCGCATGGTCACGCCTGCCTAGGCGGACGCCACTCGGGGCCGCGCGCATGACGGGAGACAGAGTCCGGGTCGACACCGCGCTCGCGAAGCGACCGCCGCTCCCACAATTTAGCGTCCTTGAGGAAGACGTAGAACGAACCGAGGACGGCGATCACGAATCCTGGAAAGCCGTCGCGGTAGCCCCGGTCGACGACGTACATGCGAAAGAACTTGAAGGGCGGTCGCAGTAGCATGCCGAGAAGCGGCCACTTCTTGCCGCGCGCTTCTTTCTCTCTCGCCGCTATGTCGGTGAAGAAGTCGATGACCTCTAGATGGTGGTGCACGTCCCGATACGTGTAATGCAAAATGTCGGCATCGAGTTTTTCGACGGCGCTCGTGACTTGCACGTGATCATGCGGATCGATCCCGCCCCAATGTGCCTTGCGACGATCGAACAGGCGCACCTTGCGATCCGGGTACCATCCGCCGTTCAGAATCCACCGGCCGAGGTATCGAGTCCGACGTCGAACCGAGTAGCCGCTCGCGTTGGGAGTCGTAGCGAAGACTCGCTCGACCTCTGCGCGCAGCTCCGGAGTGCACCGTTCGTCGGCGTCGAGGGACAGGATCCAGTCGGTGGGGGCGTGATCGACGGCGCGACTTTTCTGTGCGACGTGCCCCGGCCAGTCGGTGACCATGACTCGATCGGTAAACTCTCGTGCGATCTCTACCGTGCGATCGGTCGATCCCGAATCGATGACCACGATGTGGTCGACCCAGTTCACGCTTTCGAGGCAAGCGCGGATGTTGAGCTCCTCGTTCAGAGTGATGATCGTCGCGGTGAGCTCCATCACTCTGGGTCTCCAAAGAATCGCGGTCGCCACTCCGGATCGACGCGGCTCGGTCCGTTGTCGGATTGTCCACGCCGCGGTTGAAGTTCGCTTCGGAGTTGGTGGAACTCCAGCATCGATTCCAGCTCTCGACCGCCTAGTTCGTATCGAATGGTCTCGGTGAGGTAGCGCCGAGCTCCGTTCGGATCGACCACGTCCGGGTGTTCCCGCCAGAACGACTCCGCCAGTTCGGCTCGGCGTGGGAGATTATCGGCGAGTACTGTCCGCACCCAATCGACGGCCGCCAGCGGGGTGTCGTCGCGACCGAGCCATACCGCGAACACGAACGGTAGACCGGTCTCTTCTTTCCAAATCGCGCCGAGGTCGAAGCGGGGGAATTCGCCATGGTCTTCGGCGAGGGCGCGATCGCCGATGAGGAGAATCGCGTCGAGCGCGTCGTCTCGACTTCCACGCAACGGGTCGAGTCGCGGCGCGACTTCGATGAATTCGGGCTCCGGGAGGTCTCGGACGTGAAACAGCACCCGGAGCAATTCGACGCTCGTGTTACTAGAAAGGTCGACGCCGACTCGGCGAATCTCGCCGAAGCGGCAGGTGGCAAAGAGCAGGATCGATTCGACCGCGCCGTCGCAGGCCACGCACGGTCCGGGCACGATGCGATACCGCTCGTCCTTACTCGCCTCGACTTGCGGAACGAGGGCGAGGTCGAACTTGCCGGCGCGCAGGTCCCTCGCGAGCAAGCTCGGAATCTCGTAGGTCACATCGACGTCGGGGCGGCGGTCGAGTCCGTCGACGAGCGGAAGGGCGTTGAGGTAGCGCAATGCGCCCAAGCGCAAGCGGCGTTCGGGTGCCGCGTCCGCGCCGCCCTTCGAATCAAGACTCAATGGGGCCACCGATCGTGCGGTCAGACTTTGGACGTAATCCATGTCGTAATCGCGACAGTGCTCGGGCGCGCGTCGCCCGTTGCCAGAAACCGGTGATCGCGACTCGATCAGCGCGGAAGTACTCGTGAGCGAAGCGATACAGATCGGTGACGGGGACTCGCCAGCGACCGGCTCGTTCACCCTTGAGGTACGACCGCCACAAGCGCAGTAAGTTGCGATGGCGCGGCGTCGCGGCCGGAGCGGGGCCGGCCCCGGGATCGAGATCGATCAACGTCACTTCGATCGAGCCGTCTTCTCGCTCGCGCCAAAGAATGTTCTTCAGGTTCAGATCGCCGTGGTGAAATCCGGCTCCGTGAAAACTCCGTAGTTCGGTCGCCATGGCGCGGGTCAGCCGCCGACGCTGGTCGGTGCTGAAGGTCCCGCGTACCAGGGTGTCCCCGACATCGGCGGCGCCGTCTATCATCGCGGTGAGGATTTCGACGCGCTTGGAAATGCCCGTTGCACCGTTCCCATGCAGCCGGTTCTTGTAAGGGGATATCGCGAGGGCGAGAACCGGGGCGACGCGTATCCCTCGCGCCTCCGCTTGCGCAGTGATGCGCAACTCGGCGAAGAAACGGCGCACATCGAAGTGCCGGTCCCCGAGGATCGGTTCGATCAAACCGCCGCGCCGGCACGTCTTCCAGAGCACGCGGGTGCCGTCCAAAAGCTGATGGACGTCGTGAAGCACGCGGCCTCCACATTGTTCGATCGGAGCCGACACGGCGTGGCCCGCCACGAACCCGAGCGCGGCGACGCGGTCCCGGCACCCTTCGCGGATGTAGACGGTGCGCGTGGCGCAGGTTTCGCGGGTGTATCCATCGATTTCGGTCGAGACGGCCGAGTCGTCGATCACCATGCAGGTGGTTGTCCTTCCGACGTAGAGCGGTCGGATTCTACCTCGATCAGTTGCTCTGACGCCACTCGCGGTACGCCAAGATCGCTGCGATCGCATGCTGGACGAAGTCGATGCGCACTTCATCGCGATCGAGGCTCGCCGGAAACCCACCGACGAAGCTGTGCGGGACCCGCAAGTGGTGAGACGTTTCGGGGATGATCTGAGCTCGCAGCAGGTAGGCGACGGTCTGTTTCGCGCCTTCGGCCGCTTTTGACGCCCACTCCGTCTCGCCGCGCCGCTTGAAGAGCCGCGCCGCGGCTAGTAACCCTTCGGCTCGGGTCGCGGCCGGGGTCAATCGAGCGACATTGTTGGACCGCCACGCTCCCATTTCCGCGCCAGACTCGGGACGTAAGTCTTGCGCGGCGAGTATCGAGGCGACGAGCAGTTTCGCTTTCGTCACGTTGCGCCGGTGTGGTCGCTTGTCGTCGAGGCGATCGAGTGCGTACAGCATCCAGTGATCGTGCGGTTGCTGATCGATCAACGCGTCGCGTGTTTCGATCAAGTAGCGAATGTTCGCTTCCGCGGTATCGAGCCAGACGGGGTCCGCTGTGACGTCGTGGAGTCGACACAGCGCAAAGTCCGCTTCACCGGGAGCGTACGGCGACTTGCTGCCGAGGTCGACGCCGCGAGCCAACGTCGAATTGTGCGGCTCGTAGCGACCGTCGCTCTTCTGCAGATGGCGAATGAACGCGCCAAGTGTCTTGGCCGACTCCAGGTGGGCGGGGTCGGAGGCGACGTCTGCGAAGTGCGTGAGGGCGAGGAGCGACAAGGCGACCGCGGCGAGACGGATCTGTCCGCCGTCGGCGATGACCATGGGATCGACTCCACCCATGAACTGCGGAATCTCGAACTCGATCTTGCGGTAGTGTGTGAGCAAGAAGGTGATCGCCTTGTCGAGGGCCATCAGTGACTCTGAGCTTTTGCTCTGTCGGTAGAGATCGATCAGGGCGTGAATCGTGCCCGCGTGGCGAGCCAAATTGTAGTCCGAATCGAGTCGGCCGGTGGCGACGTCGAGCTGATAGAGGAACTTGCCGTCTTCGTCGACAATGCTTCGCAGGTACCGCTCGGAGTGCCCGATGGCCGCGGTGAGCCGCTCGTCGCTCAGGTCGTCATCGATCAAGAGCGGACGTCCGTGTTTGCGGAACACGACCCCGAAACCGTTGGAGGCACACGTGGTCGTGACGAACCGGTGCGAAGGCCGGGAGAGCACTCGATCGAGAGCGGGCGGTGTGTAACGACCGCTCGGAGAGATTAGGGCGCGCGCGCGGAGTTGGCCCGACAGCAGCAGCTGATTGCGATGCTCGAAGATCAAACCGTCGGCCAGCCGGTCGAGGCGCAGTGCCTTTACGTCCGCGATCGGATCGATCGCTTCGACGACATCGATGGATACACCCCAGGTGAGTTCCGCCTTGGTATCCGGGCGCAACGCTTGGATCGCGTTCTGCGTCGCCTCGGTGACCCCGCGACCCAGCCCCGGGGCGGACGCGGCCGGCCCGGCGCCGTTGGTCCATGAAACGATCACCAGGCGGCGAGCGTCGTCGGAGATCGGCGCGGTCAGTTGGAGGTCGGTATTCTTGCGAAATGCGCGGAAGGCAGCCGTCGTCAAGTCGGTCAATGCGTCGCGACTCGGGATCGGCGCGGCGTCGATCCGGGACAGGCTGGGACGGTTTCCCGGCAGCGGCAGCGCTCCCGACTGGCAACCGGCGATCAGCCCGCACAGGATCAGTCCGAATGCCAGCCGCACCGCCCGCGCCATCTTGCCCGTCGACTTGACGAGTCTGCCCGTCGACCGCACCGAACTCGAAGAACACCGCATCACGACACCGCTTTTCCATCGACGAACGACCAGAGGACCGCAAGGCGCGAGATGGAACCGGATCGCAGGTTTCATTTCCACCCACGGTTCTGTCATCGGGCGAAAAATGTCGCGAGCGGCCGGAGCCTCGGTCCGCGCGCGGGATGTTGCGCGTCCGGGAGGGCTCGGTTAGCTTCCCTAGAGGTGCGGCCGGAAAGTGCAGGTGCGGTGAGTGGTGGAGTTCGGCGGAAGATTGCCGTTCGGAATTCGCAGGCGAATTGGTGGATTCGTTGAGGATTACGAATGGTGAGATTCCGTCGAAGACCGCCGCGCACCGTGCCTCTGACTTTTCGGC
>JAJFFE010000062.1 GCA_021776775.1 Planctomycetota bacterium
GGAGTCGTGCAACTGATAGTGTCCACGGTCGGGTCTACGCCGCAGTTCGGGTAAGGCGCCGGTAGCGGAGCCGTGGGAGTTGCGAACAACGCGGTGAGCAACGTGATGGGATCACTGAGATCGAGCGCGCCGTCGTCGTTGACATCGGCTGCGTCCAAGCACGAGAGAGTCGTGCCGGCCAGGAACAAATAGCTCAACGCGGCGACGGCATCGGCGATGTCGACGACGGTGTCGAGGTTGGCGTCTCCCCGAACGAAGCCGCTGACCGCGAGCAGGAGTTCGCCGTCGTGACGACAGGTGGGCCGGCTCGCCCCGAGCACGACGACTACATTGGCGACGGGCGGGAATCCTAGAGAGTCGCTCCACGACAGGGCGGCCGAGTCGCCGAGCGTTCCGCCGATGTTCTCGTATTGGACCGAGATGACTGCGTCGCCGGGATTCGGGAATTGCAGCGTGGTGCTCCCGAACGTGTACACGATGCCGACGGTCCAACCATTGGCAAGGACCTCAGCGCCGAAGAAGCACGGCCCCGTGCCTCCGAAGAGAGCCGCAACCGGCCCCGCCGCTTCGAGGTCACCGACGATGCTGAACAGCGCCGGGTCGTGCTCGACCCCCATCGAAAAGCCTTGCGTGTTGCTCGCGCCGGATCCCTCCGAGATGGTGAACGTCGCCGTGGTTGATTCGCCGGGGGCGACGGCCAGCAAGGGAGCGATGTAGTTGAAGTCGATGCCGGACGGAGTGACCGAGCCAGCTACCTTGGTCGGTACCACGGATGACCCGCCCGCGAGCAGCAATGCGGTGGCGACGGGCGGTACACCAAGTGAGTCGCTGATCGAAATCGTGGTACCGCTCTGGCACGGCGTGTTGTTCTCGTACGACGCTACGTACAGCTCTTGGTCCAAACCAGGCGGCAGTGTCGAGGTGCCGGCGAACGACACGACGGCCGAGACGGTCCAGCCGTTGTCCCAGAATTCGACTTCGTGGAAGTCGAGGGG
Organism: Planctomycetota bacterium; assembly: GCA_021776775.1. Taxonomy (GTDB): domain Bacteria; phylum Planctomycetota; class UBA8108; order UBA1146; family JAJFFE01; genus JAJFFE01. Next base: position 996 of record JAJFFE010000062.1, read on the forward strand.
GAGTGCGAACAGTGCGAAGCCGGTGCCGACGTTGAGGAGCGTCAGGCCGGTGGGGTCGTGCTCGACTCCAAACGACCACGCTTCGACCCCGAAGAGAGTCGTCGTGCTGTAGGTCACCGGAACCGTGACGGTCCCGTCGACCGGGGCGGTCGCGTCTCCGACTCGCAGTTCGAACTCGGGGGATTGTGCGTGAACTGCGGATAGCGGTCCGATCGAGGCGAAGCCACAAAGCAGCAGGGTGGTACAGAGCAGGGCGGCGGAGCGCCGGAGTGGGCGAGCGGTCATGAATCCTCCGTGGTCAATGGTCACTCACGGTACGCATTCGCTTCCCGCGAAACCCCAAGAATTCGATCGAAGTCGCTCCCGGTTGTCCGAGATGGCGGACGGTAGATCCAAATGGACTTGCGCTAGACCGCTGACCGAGCATAGATGCGACTCGGTGAGGTGGAACTGACCCGTTGAGAAGGACGTGGAATCGTGGCGCTCGAAAAACTGGCGACGGCGGAAGTCGAATCGTGGCTCGCGAAGACCGACTCTTGGTCCATCGATGATGGCAAGCTATTCCGGGAGTTCAAGTTCAAGGACTTCAGTGAGGCGTTTGCGTTCATGACTCGCGCCGCGATGGAGGCCGAGAAGCAGGATCACCACCCGGAGTGGTTCAACGTGTGGAACAACGTGCGCGTGCACTTGACGACGCACGCCGCGAAGGGAATCACGAAACGAGATTTCAAGTTGGCCGAGACCATGAATCGCCTGGCCGGCGAGTGAGGAGTTGCGATGAAGTTTCTTAGAATGATGACGCTGTCTTGTCTGACGCTAGCGCTGGTTGCGTCGTCTGGTTGCTGCGCCCGCGCGGCGCGAGCGGAACGAGAAGCGGCTCGGGCGCAAATGGAGGCTGAGGAAGCTGACGAGCGCGCCCGCCTCGCTGAGGCACGCGCGGCCGCCGCCGAGGCACGAGCCGCGGCAGGGAACTGAGAGACGCGTTCGCCGGTGGAAGTCTACGCCTCGAAGCACTCGCTGTACTTCAGCCCGCTTCCCGTGAGGAAGAGGACGACTTGTTCGTCGGCTCGCAGCTCTCCCGATTTCAAGAGTTGACGACACGCAGCGACGAGCGCGCCGGCTTCGGGCGCCGCGAAGATGCCTTCGTCGCGGGCGAGTTGTCGCGTCGCTTCGAGCAGGGTGTCGTCATCGATCGCGATCGCGGTTCCGCCGGTTTCGCGAATGGTGCGCAGCATCCAGCGATCTCCGATGGGACCGGGGACACGTAGTCCGGACGCGCACGTGTGCGGCGCCTCCGGGACGACACCGCGGTCCGACCCCGCGAGAAATCCGTCGACCACCGGAGCGCACCCCGTCGCCTGCACGGCCACCATGCGAGGAAGCCGGGCCGAACGATCGAGCCAACCGAGCTCACGCATTTCTTCAAACGCTTTCGCCATGCCGACCAACCCGGTGCCGCCGCCGGTGGGGTACAGGATCACATCGGGAAGAGTCCAGCCGAGCTGCTCGGCCAACTCGTAACCCATGGTCTTCTTGCCTTCGACTCGGTACGGCTCCTTCAGAGTCGAGACATCGAACCAACCCTCTGACTTCGCTCGCTCGCCGATCCAGCGACCACAGTCGGCGATGGTGCCGTCGATCAGCGTGACGTTCGCTCCGCACATCTGCGCTTCGAGTTGGTTGGCCGAAGGCACGTCGACCGGCATCGCAATATGAACCGGAAGTCCCGCCCGCGCTCCGTACGCCGCGAGCGCACCGCCGGCGTTCCCGGCCGACGGCGCGGCGAGCGAGGACGCCCCCAAGGCGCGAGCCATGCTCACTGCCGCGGTCATCCCGCGATCTTTGAACGAAGCCGTGGGGTTGAGCGCCTCGTTCTTGCCGAGCAGGCGGTGCAGTCCCAGGTTTCGACCGAGAGTTGGCAGTTCGAGTAGCGGCGTTCCTCCTTCGCCCAGGGTGACCGGATCGAGGTCGGTATCGAGCGGTAGCATTTCCCGAAATCGCCATAGCGTCGAGTCGCGGTGACGCAGATCGTCCCGAGTGACGGCACGGGAGACCGCCTGCAGATCATACGTGGCCACCAGCGGCATCGAGCATTCGCGGCAGACTGTCTGAAGCTGGTTCGCTTCGTGTTCCGCTGCGCACTCCGTGCACCGCAGCCCCGTCATGTATTGCACGGCTCAGCCTTCCAGCTTCGGCTGTTGATTCCAAACACCGAACTCTCGCTCGAGTTCCATCCCGAGGTGCAGCACCGTCGCTTCGTCGAAGCGTTGGCCCCAGACCGTCATGCCGGTCGGCCGCCCGTTCTCTCGCATCCCCGACCGCAACGTGAGCGACGGGTGTCCGGTGAAGTTCGTAATGGTTAGGAGCCCTCCGGCGAAACTGGGCCCGGCCAAGCAATCGACCGTGCTCATGAGTTCTGACATCGCTGTGCAGGCGCGGCGTCGCAGCCGATCCGCTTGCACGAGTTCGATGGCGGGGACGAAGCGGGCCGTACGGAACGAGTTTGGCCACGCGAACGGTGTCTGGCCGGTCAGCAAGTCGTCGCGGTTCGATAGCGTCAACTCTTCGAACGCCGCCGCCGCCTCGACATTGAGGATGGTGCGCAGAGCGCCGGTGTTGATGCGAGGCACTTCGACGTCGACGAGTTCGACTCCGAGCTTCTCGAGGACGGCTGGGATCTTGCGATCGAACTCTGAAGCACGGCGACCCTCGAACCAACGACGATCGATGCCCACCCGCAGTCCCAAGACGCGCTTTGCCGCATCGAACGAGAAAGGGGCGTCCACCGAGGAAGGGTCGCCCGCGTCGCGACCACTGATCGCCTCCAAGACCACCCCGGTGTCTTCGACCGTGCGACAAATGGGTCCGACCTTGTCTAGAGACCAGCACAGTGCCATCGCTCCGGTGCGCGGCACGCGGCCGAAGGTGGGTCGAAGGCCGGTGGCGCCGCACCGCATGGACGGGGAGACGATCGAGCCGAGCGTTTCCGTGCCCAGGCTGAAGCCGAACAGCCCCGCGGAGGTGCCGGCCGCAGACCCGGCGCTCGAGCCACTCGATCCTTGTTCTAGGTCGAAGGGGTTTCGTGTCTTGCCTCCGAACCAGACGTCGCCCATGGCGAGCGCTCCGAGCGTCGTCTTGGCGATCAAGACCGCTCCCGCATCCCTCAGCATGCGAACGACGGCGGCGTCGCTTTCTGGGACCCGGTCCTTGTAGGGCTCGGCACCGAACGTCGTCGCAATGCCCGCCGTGTCGAAGAGGTCCTTGGCGCCGTACGGAATGCCGTGCAGCGGGCTGCGCACGTTGCCGCTGGCTCGCTCCTTGTCGGCCCGCCGCGCCTGTTCGAGGGCCAGCGTCTCCGTCAGCGTGACGACGCATTCGAGTTTGGGCCCGAACCGTTTCAATCGCTTCAGGTAAATCTGAGTCAAGCGAACCGACGTCAGCTGACCGGAGGCCATCCAATGCGCGAGGTGCGTGACCGGGGCGAAAGCGATCTCCGCGTCCCGGGTCGGAAGCTTCCGATCGACGCGGCGAGTCGAGGAAACAGCGTCGCTCGAGGTCGCGGGAATCGGGCCCGAGTCGAAGACCGTCGCGGGGGCGAGGCCGTTGGGTAGGCTCTCTTTCTGTCTTTCCTTGTACCCCGCCGCGGACCGACTCAGCCCCCGCGTCATCATGGCGCGCTCGTCCGCAGTGAACTCGACGCTCGCTAGTTTTTCGGCGTGCATGATGGTGGTGGCATCAATGTCGGCGGACTGACCGACGTCGCGTGTGTCCGTACGCGCGTGAACCGCGTGGGGCTTTGCGATAACGCCCAGCGTTCCGATGGCGCCAGCGACGACGAAACCACGGCGAGTCAAAGCGTTGGGTTGCTCGTTCTTGTCGATACTCATCGAGGACCTCCTAGCCCGGACTATTCATCAGGCGAAACCGCGTAGGCTGCGCTTCGCACGATCCTCGTCGACGGTTCCTCGGAATGCCAAGCGTTTGGGGCGAGCGGTGAGTACGGCTGGGTGCAGGGGCCGCTGCGGAGTTTGCCGCGAGTTGATTTGATGTTTTTTCACATTCACCCGCGGGATCGAGATGGAGGGGTCGTCTGATTCCGCGTGCTGCTGATGACGGCGGCTACACTTTCAGTCAATCCTCCAATGGAGTAGCGAAATGTCGACCTCGAGTCAAAGCCTACACATGACGAGTCACGCCGCGCTAAGCGCGTTGAACTCGGGATCGTGTGATCGTGACGGCAAGGCCGTTTGCGATGGCTTCGTGAACGAGCGCGCTATCGCGGCTCCAATCTCAGCTACGCCGGACGTCACAACCTCGTCTGAGTTCAGAAGCTCGCAAGAGCAACTCTCGTACGAGCCGGCAGCAGAGAAAGAGGTTGACCCCTAGGACTATGATCTGAGCAGTTGCACAAGATCAAAGGCCTTTCCGGGGTTCGCTCCCCGGGAAGGCCTTTTTTCGTGTCCAAGCCGAGTCGTACTGCAGATACCAGCAATCCTATTCTTCCCATTCTTCCCCTTGCTTCAGTTCTCTTCCACGAATCAGAAAGGAGGTGATCAACAAAACCCTATCGGTGCAGAGCGAAGGCGTGAAATCCTTCGATACTTCTGACGCTTCGGCGTCGGTGAGTTGCACGGCGAAAGCCGTGTCCGATGTTCCCCGACCTCGGTTCGTCACGCCTTCACTCTCTCCGCTTGGGACTGAGTGTTTCAAACGTTAACGTCGATCACGCCCGTGGTGCAAATGGTGAAGATGCCAGTCTCTTAAACTGGTCGAGGTGGGTTCGAGTCCCACCGGGCGTCGTCCTTCGTTGTCCAGACTATCGGCGGCGCTGTGGTGTAGTGGTAGCCCGGAGGACTTTCGATCCTCAAGCCGGGGTTCGATCCCCCGTAGCGTCACATGCTTCTATTTCTTGCGCAGAGTGAACTTCAACGAGAAACCGAGGGCAACGTGTCCGTTCTGAACGAGAGTGTGCTCGTGCTGAACCGATCGTGGCGTCCGATCAGTACGACCACGGTGCGCAGCGCAGTGTCGCTCATTTTTCAAGGCACGGCTCGAGTGGTGGATCCGGCGTCGTTTCAGACATTCGACTTCGAGACGTGGCGCGAGGCGGCGGTGTTCGCGCGTCAGTGCGAGACGCGAGTCGTGCGTGGGATCGATTGGCAAGTTTCAACCCCGGAGGTCGTCGTGTTGCAGTCCTACAACGGTGTTCGTCGCAAGGGGTTGGCCGTGACCCGGCGCAACGTATTCGCGCGCGACGGGCGACGGTGTCAGTACTGCGGGCGAACACGTCCCGGCGACGAGTTGTCTTTGGATCACGTGATTCCCCGCTCGCGTGGGGGAGGGGCGACTTGGGAGAACCTCGTCGTGGCTTGCCTGGAGTGTAATCAACGCAAGGCCGCGCGTACTCCGAAGGAAGCTGGCATGGCGTTGATCCGGGAACCAGAGAAGCCGGCGACGTACGCCGAACCCTACTTGCCCGTGGGTACGCGACCTCCGGAGTCGTGGGAGTCGTTTCTCAGTCGTATGTACTGGGAGACGGAGCTTCAGTAGGACGTTGTTCGCGTGAGAGCGGTTCGGCCCGATCGGTGATCGTGTCGACCGAGTTATTCAGCGCGTTTCGTATGCTCATGAGGGCGTCGGACCGACGGGAGCCGCAAGGATCTTCATATTGAAGAATTCGCGGTGGGGTGGCAGGGAGGGTGGATCACAACTCGTGATGGTCCTTGCACGCGCAGTCAGTATCTGGAAAGCATAGTAAGAAGAGCCGAACAATGAACGTGAGCACTATCGATAGCACGAGAATCCGCTGCGTCACCAGCTTGACGTCGATGGGCGTCGTCGAGTGGATCTTCGAAGGAAGCGGGCACGCGGACGGCGATGGCGAAGAGAGTGACCGTGACGAGGATGGCCGTGACGAGAACGAGCCAACCAGGTTCGGTCCGCAGAGCGGAGGACCTGCCTATTTGCGTTTACGCTTCTTCTTCTTGGCACGCCTCTGCGGCAGGAGCTCGTAAATCAGGTCGATCTTCGCGGTGCCGGGGAGTTCTTCATCCGTGAGGATCTTGTAGGCCCACGCCATGGATCGCTTCTTCTCGAACTTGAGCGCGACTCCGAGATCGAGGTCGATGAACAGGGTGACGTCGCGTTCTTTCGTGATGCCGAACTCCTTGGCGCGTTCGACACCGTCGCGAATCCAGCCGCGTATCTCCTCCTCGCCGCCTTCTGCGTTAGCGGTCTCTTCCGGGAAGACTTCTTGGAGGTGGGCGAGGACCTTGTTCTCGAACTTCACCCGTTCGTGAGCTTCAAGCGCTTCGAGTTGTTCAGCGCGGATCTTCAACATGGCGCGTCCTCTTCGTCGTTTCGCTCGAACAGGAGTAGTTCCTTGGCTTCCGGTGGTTCCATTGCGTACCGAAGTACCGGACCGAGGACGGTGTCTAGTTCTTCCGCCGTACAGGTTGGCAAGTACAACTGAAACACGCGGGGGTCATAGTAGCGGAAGAAGACCGGCTTCCCTTCCGGGCCGCGGACCCTCAAGAAGCTGCGGAAGTGTTTGCGGACGTCTCGGAACCCGATCTCCTTCGGCAGGACGGCGAAGACTCCCCACGCCTCTCCCCAACCCTCGGTCAGTACGAGTGCCGTGAAAGCGTCGTCGCGAGTCAGATCGACGAGATAAGGGGCGCACTCCGCAACTCCCGGTTCGAGCTTACCGCTGAACAGGCAGCAGTGGGGTCGACCGTGCTCTTGCAGTAGGGCTGGTAGGTTGGGGAGGCCCGCGGCGTCGAGAACCGCGAACACGTTGCGAAGATCGTTGTCGAGTCCGAAGAGGTGTCGTTTCAAGTCGGCGACGCGCTCTTCGGGGGCGTCGGATATCTCGACCGCGCGTCGCCAACGGTTCTCGTCGGAAGCGCTAGGGATGTTGGTAGCACTGGTGTTGGTAGCACTCTGGGGGTCGGGAGAGCTAGTGCTGTCGGAAGCTGCCTCGTTCATAACCGAACTTGATTTCTACCGGCTGGCGGCTGCGGCGCACTCTTCACAGAACGCCGATTCGTTGTTACGCGCGGCCCTGAGCGTGACCGCCTGGCTCGAGAGTTCCGACGCTTCGTGTTCGATCGGTGAACCGCTGGATGGCTCGTCGACCTCACCCGCCGCACCTTCTTCCGGAAGAACAGCTTCTTCCGGCTCATCCGGCGCCTCAGGAGCGACCGGGGATCCCGGGCTGCACCCGCTGCCGGAGCCAGCCGCGCCACCGCTGTTGATCTTGACCATTGTCCCTTGAATGTCGACACCGGCCGGCCCGATCGCGACGAAGTTTCCGCCCACTTTCAGCGTGAGCCCGATGCCGGCTTCGATGACGACGTTCATCCCGCCTTTGATGTGGACGTTTTGCCCGCCCTCGAACGCCACGTTGGAGCTTCCCTTTTGGTGGACGTCACTGGCGTCGACGGAGAACTTCCCGCTCACTGCGTGGTTGTGGTCACCACCACTGTCGAGATTCGTGTCGCCCCCGGCGGCGACGTTCCAGTCTGTCGCGATGTCGAGATGGTCGTTCTCGCCGACGGAGATCTTTCGGTTGGCGCTGAACGTCGAGTTCTTGTCGCCGTCGACCTGCTCGCATTCGTCGCCGACGACAAGCGAGTGCTTGTTGTTCTTGACGTGATCGAACTGATCGTTGGTGATCGTGATGTGGTGGTCGTTGCCGATCTGTTCCTTGTGATCGCTACCAGTCCACACATCCGTGTTCTTCTGCGAGTGGATGAAGATCTGTTCGTCATCCTTCTTGTCCTCGAAGCGGATCTCGTTGAAGCCGCCACCTCCCTTGGAGGAATTGGTCTTGATCGTCGATCGAGTTGCGTTGGTCGGCAATTCGTAGGGGACTGTGGACTGTCCGTTGTAGACGCGGCCCGTGATGATCGGGCGGTCTGGATCTCCCTCGAGAAACTCGACGATCACTTCTTGCCCGATACGGGGAATGAACATTCCGCCCCAGCCCTTGCCGGCCGAGATCTGAGCGACACGGATCCAACATGAACTCACTTCGTCATAGCTGCCGTGACGATCCCAGTGGAACTGCACCTTCACCCGGCCGAATTCATCGGTCCAGATCTCTTCCCCGGACTTGCCGACCACGATTGCCGTTTGTGGGCCCTTGACGATTGGTTTGGGCGTGACGGACGACGTACGGAAGGGCTCGCTGCTCGGCTGGGTCGAGAACTCATTGGAATAGTGACCCGTTGCTCCGCCGCCGCCCGACTCATACTCCTCGGCGACGAGGCTGTGGCGACCGGAGATGATCAAGTACTCTTGGTTTTCGTCGTCGCGTGGGAAGTTGGTCAGCGCGAACAAGCCTCCAGACGTAATCCCACGAGCGTTGCCAGCGGCGTTGCTTCGCGCGTGCTTTGCCTGCAACTCTTCGAGCCGGTTGGTCGCGTAGCTGCGGCCTTCGTCCGAGGTGACGTATCCGCCGGGGTAATCGAATATTTCAAAGGTGGCGTGCTCGTGAGACCGCGACGCTGCGCTCTGTGCGGTGAGATCGGCCTTCGTGTTCTTGAAATCGAAGTCGCGGTACGCGTAGGCACCGGGCTGGATCTCTCGTGCCGGTACCCAGGAGGAAATGTGGTCGCGCTCGCGGCGAAGCGACGCCTCCGGAGGGTAGTAGGGGACTTCGTCGTAGCCGGAAATCACGTCGTGCGAGCTGGCCCCATCAGCGAGGACCAGGGTGTGCTTCCCGTCCTCATGCTTGAAGTAGTAGTAGATCCCCTCTTCCTCCATGAGACGGCTGACGAAGTCGAAGTCGGTCTCACGATATTGCACACAGAACTCGCGAGTTCGGTACGTCCCGGAAAGACGATCGTCGAAGTCGGTGAAACCGTGGTCTCGGAACACCTCGAGGATGATGTCGGACGCCGTCTTCTCTTGGAAGATTCGGCAGTCAGCGGTGCGTGTCAAGAACCACAACCACGGCTTCAAGGTCGCGCGATACCGAATGTAATCGCCGTCAGCTCCCGCGAGAGTGAACCGAGTCACGAACCCATTGAAGAACCGCGTCTCGTCGTCGGGAAGCTCGAGGCGGACGGTGATGTTCTTGCCCAAGGCGTCGTCGAACGAAGCCGAGTAGCTCGTGCTGAGGATCTCGATCTCGCCGCTGAAGAGACGTCCGAGCTCTTCGGTCATGTCGAGCTGTTTGAAAATGCATCCATCGGGAAGGAAGTCGCTCGAGACCGCAATCGATCGAGCATCTTGGAAACTGTCCGTCATTTTCGGTTTCTTCCTTAAGACGTTCCATGGCTGTCGGGATCACTGAATCAAATAGCTGGCGCAACTCAGTCGGCTAGCCGCCGACCATGACGGTGAAGCAACCCAGCACGATGGTTCCTCCGTGGGCGGTCGAGTCGCCCATTCGAGCCGCTGGCTTGTTACTGATGAATACAGTGGCCGATCCCTTGACGATCGTATCCGGGGGGCCGACACATACGGCCATGTCACCCAGGACCGACGCGGGTAGGAAGCCGATCAATACGGTCGGGACTCCGGGCGACGCGATGGGGCCGCCGACGTGTGGTTTCGGTCCATCGCACATGGGGCAAACGTGCATGTCTGTGAGCCGGGCAGCCGGGGGCATCGTGTCGAGCCTTCCACTTGAAGTCTTGGACTTGAAGGAGTTTAGATCGGAGTCCGGGAAAAGCAAGGCAGGGCCACTCTCCGGGTGCCGAAGGCGCTATATAGACAACATTCAGGATGCGTGCGTGTTACGCTGGCTTTCGACTACAGACCACCAGAAGGTATTCCTCAATATGCCGTCCCCACCCACTCCCGAGCCGCTGCCGCCGGTCCGCGAACTGCTCAACCTAGGGATCATTCTCGAATGTCCCTTCCTCCATCAGCTCGCGCTTCCGACGATCCTCAACACCGTTGTCATCTCTTCACAGAAGGACGGTCCCGCGCAGGGCGCCACTGCGTATACGTACGCGGGGACTCGACTCACGAAAAGTGTTTTTACCGGCGGCGGGGCGGAGAAGATCGTCGAGTACCACTACACGCCCTCCGATCCGAGCGAGAAGATCGCGATCCACGAGGCCGAGATCGCCAAGAGTAAGGACGAGCTGCGAGAGGCGAAGCTGGCGAAAGACACCGGGCGGATGTCGACGGTGAAGAATCGTATCGATCTCCAGAAGTCCGATCTCAAGAAGCTCAAGAAGCAGGCGAAGGACAAGTCCTTCAATCCTATGGTTCTCCAACGAACCACGTTCGTGGAGAACTCTCCCGGGCAAGTTGGGGTCAGCGGAGAAACCGTCTTCGAGTACGACGGCGCGAACATCGTCAAAGCGACCACTAGCTCGCAAACGGACGAAGACCCGCCCCGGATCGCCGACGTCGCTCGAGAGTACAAGTACAACGACCTCGGTCAGCTCTCCGAAATGGACATGGCTGGTTGTATTACCGAGTTCTCGTACGCTCCGACGGGGCAGCTTCTCAAGTCGAGCGGGGGATTCGTCTCGCCAACGGGCGATTTCATTTGCGAAGACACCTGTATCTACACGTACGCCCCCCCCGGATCGAACCCCATTGCGCCCAATGCGTTGATCGCGTCATTGACAGACGCCAAGTCGGGGCCGGCTTCCGAGTTTGGAATCCCCTCACCGACGATCTCCGAAGAAGAGAAAGCGGCGGGAGGCGTTCCGACCGTCGATCCCGGGGCGCAGATGTCAAAGTTGACCGAGAAGAAGAAGCAGCAGCAGGACCAAGTCGCGGACTCGGTAGATTCATCGTCCGGGCCAGCCAAAGAGAAGGGCTCCGGATTTCTCAGCAAGCTGGTCGCGAAGGCTAAGGGGACGAGCGACTTGCCCGTAGTCGAGTCTCCCGCAGCCGCGTTGGTCGAGGAATCGAGTGCGGCGGCGACGGCTGTTGTCGCCCCTTCCATAGATCCCATGGAAGTGCCGCTACCCGAGACGACCACGACTCGCGTCACCGGGGTGTACGTTTACGCCTGATCCGCGGCGCTCGCTACTCCTTCAGTAGCGGCTTCCCCGCCCCCTGGAACTTTCCGAGGTCGATCCAGTTGGGTTGGGTCCGACGACCGGTCGATCGCATGTCCATGATCCACATATGTTGAGTCGTAGGATCCAGGACCATGCTGCTGCCTTGGGTTTGTCCGAGGTAGATGACAGTTCGGTCGGCGCCTTGCGCCTCCGACACGTTCGAGCCGTGCTGAACTGCATTGACGAACAGCCCGACGACAACCATGACGAGCAGCGCTGTGATCATTTTCATGGCGACTCCTTCCCCGTCGATTGTCCCCCGGCCGCGGCTCTCTCCCAACCGTTCTTTGCCCCCGAAGCCACGGGGAGGGCGCTCAAAGGCGCATTTCCGACCCATTTGGACAATTGGGCGAGCCACGCGGGGGACTCGTCGCCGCGGGACGGCCTGCGAAGGATCGAGGGCGAAGCCGTCGTGGTTGTTGTCTGACCGGCTAGCGAGGTGCGGGCATGTTCTGTAACTGTTGGCGTCTCCAACGTTTGTGTCTCAGCTTCGTCGGGACTATTACTTGAGTCCGCGCTCTCGACACCTACCATGACCCCGGGCCTAGTTCTCAGATTGACATAAGGATTTGCCATGTCGCGCGTCGTCCCGATCCGGGAGGCGCGGTGAGAGAGGAGGGTGGCCGATGACTCACCCGGAACTACACGGGACACCGGCTTCACGGTTTTCGGAGCTCAGCGAACGACAAACACAGCAAAAGAAGCGTGGCCTGCTGATCGGAGTCGTGGTGGCGGTCGTCATGATCGCGGCGCTAGTCGGCTTTTGGTCGATTCTCTGATCCTGGCCGGGAAACACACACAGCGGCGCGGGATCGGCGGGCTACCGCCGGATTCCGCGTCGTCTTTTGTACCGATGGCCAGCGTGAAACTTCTCCAGTTATCGGATGCCCAGGTGGAACTCGGTGAGCGACTGTCGGTGGGTGGTTGCTCTATCCAAAAATTCCCTCGTTCTCCCCAGACCTTTTGACCGATTCTCACTAGTATTCGGTGTCTGCGTTGGCAGGACCATTCACTAGTGCCCTCTGGATCAGTCGCTTTGAACTACGAGTCCCTTTCGTCCTACCGCACCGCGGCTACGCACGCGGAATACGTCGCCGCCTTCGTGCGACGCAGTGTCCATCGTGGCGTTATCGGAAGCGACGAAGTCGACGAACTGTCGGCGCATCTGACGTCCCCGCCCGGTCCCGAGGGTTCGGGTCTCGACGCTCTGCAGTACGAACAGTTTCTGGCGACGACCGCCCAGTTGATCGAAATCTGCCTTCACCATTCCGAAACAAAACGACCGGGATTCGTCAACGGCGTTGTGCAGCTCGCCATGGACAGCCGAGCCGAGCGCGGTTGGAAGCTGGTGGAGATCACCGACGAGGATCGACGTGGCGGGGATCGGCGCAAAACCTTCGGCCAAGTCAAAGAGCGCCCCTGCGACCCGATGGATCCATCGTTCTTCGGTGGGAGCTGGATCATCGAGCGCGGTGACGAGCGCCGTCGACTCATTTTCGCGATCGAAGCAGAGAGTGTGTCCGGTGTGACGCACGTCGAACCGGCAGTGGACAGCGGCCGGCCACCGGCGTGGGTCGAATCGATGGTCCGGTCCCGCGGTCCCGCGCACTGGGAACTGCAAGTCGAGGCTGATTCACCGCTCGGAGCGTGGATAACGAAGTTGGCTGGAACGGACAAGATCGGCCAGCTTCGAGACCAGATCCCGCTCGGCGTTCTCTCCGAGGCTGTGAAGCGGGCCATGAAGCCGCACGGATTGAGTCACTTGCTGCTCGGTCCCTCGCGACGCGACTGCCCGGTGCGTCGTTGGCACACCGGGCGTTTCCTCACGCGGCAGGGCGATTCGTATCGCTTCCGGTGGGAGGGCTTCGCGTTCGACCCCGACGACGTCTTGGTGCGCGCGACTACGGTCATCGAGGTCAAGGCGCGAATCGTCTCCGAACTCTCGTTCACGACTTGATCGACGTCGGCAGTTCCAGAACGTCGATGATGAACGCGTAGATCAAGGCGATCTTCTTCAAGAAGTCGAACCGGCCCGACGCGCCCATGTGGCCAGCTCCCATCTCCATGTCCATGATCAGCCGACGGTCGTTGGTTCGAAGTTCGCGCAGGCGAGCGATCCACTTCGCCGGCTCCCAATAGGTCACCCTGGGGTCGGTCAAGCCGGCCAGAACCAGCATGTCAGGGTAATCCTGAGCTGAGACGTTGTCGTACGGCGAGTACGAGACGATCGAATCGTACGCTTCGCGGCTCTCCACGGGGTTACCCCACTCCGGCCACTCGGGCGGCGTGAGCGGCAGGG
>JAJFFE010000063.1 GCA_021776775.1 Planctomycetota bacterium
ACGGCCACCACGAATTCGAGCGACTATGCTTCCACCTAGCTCGACTCCGGGTATGTAGCAACTTGCTACCTGCAACTGGACCCGTGTCTGCCGGGGGAGATCAGGGGCGCGACTTCGAGACCTTCCGCACCTACCTGAAACAGAATCCCCTCACGTCCTCCTGGTTTGCTGGGCTCGCGACAGATCGCACGATCGTGTTCGCTTGCACCCTTCAAAAGAAGGCCCTAGCGAAGAAGGTACAAAGCGATGTCGAGTCGATCGTCAACAGCGGCACCCCGGTCGACGAGATTGTCATATTCGTCGAATCAGATGTGCCCGTTGCCAAACGTCATCAGTGGATTCAGCGGGCCAAAGACCAGCACAATGTCGAGGTGCAGGTCTTCGACGGCCAGAGTATCGCTCATCATCTCTCCGCACCCGATACCTTCTGGATTGCCCAGAAGTATCTCGACATTCCATCGGACCTCGCGCCGTCAGCCATTGTTCGCCCCGAAGGATGGTATGAGGAACTCCGGGACAGATGGAGCAGTGAAGACCCTCTCGCGTTCAACTTTTCGGACTTTGAGTCAATACGGTCCGCCCTCCGAAGAGCGTCCTTTGACTCTGCATTGAAGCCGGATCTCCCTTTCTGGATCCAAAAGATCTCCGTGTATCGGTCGAGCGAGAGCCCTCAGGTCTTGCAGAAACGTGCTGTGTACGAAGTAGTGGTCGCATCACTCCGAGGGCTTGGAAGTGCCGCCGACTACGAAGGCGACATTCGTGAGTACTTCGCATCGATCGAAGCGCTCGAGTCTCTAGGTGACCTCCAGGATGCCGTGGCGCTTCTCAACTACATGGCAACAGCCACGCGAATCGGCGAGGTCTACCTCACCGAGGAGGAAGTCGACACGTTCGCAATCCAGCTCAATGCCCGGCTTTCCGATCTCCTTGAATCTACTCGCGTCAATCGATGTGCTCTCCTCGAGCTACAGGGATACCTGGCGGTAGTCAACGGCAAGGAGGACCGTCCTGATTTGAACCGAGCGCTAGACTGCTGGGGAGAGCTTATCGAGCTGGTCTCTTCCGAGCCGTTGTTCCCCCTGGAGCGGTTCGCCGATTTCCTTACAATTGCGTCTCCCATCTTCGAATCGATCCCGGATTTCTGCGAGCTTACTGCGAAGTGTGACGAGCTACTTGCAGAGCGTTTCGGTCCATTTCACGCCGCCGACAAGTGCCGTGATCGTGCTATCAAGTGCTTTGAGAACAACCAGTTCACAGCGGCGATCGCTCAATTACAACGAGCAAAGGTCCGTTGGTTTGCTGCGGAAACCCTTCCTCTTGCTGCACTGTCAATGCTCTTGCTCTCAAACTGTTATCTACGCCTCGGTCTTTTCTATGCTGCAAAGTACTACGCTCTCTCTGTTTCCTATATGGCTTCAAAGTCAGAAGAGAACGATGTTCGGCGGCTTCTTCCGTCCGCCTTGTTCACTGTCGCTAACGCGGAGTATGGAGCTGGCGACTCTTTCTCTTTCCTTACAACTTTGAGGGTGGCCGCGTTGGCCCACTACGGGTTCGCGCAACGGCCATTCGACCCTGAAGCTCACGAAGCAATGAACACGGCAATCGCGCACTCAGCGCTACTACGCCAGATTGTCCGGAACATCGCCCCGGATCGAATGCCATTCGTCGAGAGCCAGCTAGAACGGGTTCCTTGGGAGGAGGACATTCTCGAGGCAATTCAGCAGGTGGAACTCCCTCCATTGGAAGCAATGTCTCCCGATCAAGTCTGGGACCAGCTTTCGGGCGAGCTGGGTGGACCACCTTTCGCCGACTGCGGAGAAAAACGACAAGTTCGGTGGAGGGCCCTTGGTATCCAATGGACGGCGACATTCCCCAACGTTCTAGCGATAGTGCCCAGCGCGGAGGAGTTTCTCGCTGGACTGCAGGTACTGCTGGCTGAGCTAGGCGGTGAGGATCTTTGCCTCCTGCCGACGACGGTGGAGCTGGTGTTTACTAACGGACTTGGACGGTTCGAGATTCGTGACAAATCTACCAACGAAGGAGCTTGCTGGGAGGTTCTGCTTCGCACTGAAACTGACCACGACGAGGACGACCGAGAACGATTCGTAGAGCAGATTGTCGCACCCCTGCTGCAAATTCTTGATCGTTGCTCCGTGCTCCGGATCGATCAATACCAGGCCCGGGTCGAATCGCTAATACAAGATGGGCTGCCGAGCCGGATCTACAACGTTAGATCGTACTCTGAAATCTATCGGTACCTAATCGACGCAGAAACGTTTTCACAGTCCGAACGGCGAGCGTTCCCACCACTTGGATCATACGACTTGTTCGGGGGCACAGAACACCCCGAACTGGCTTGGGTACTCGGCGCGGGACCAGGGTATTCCCTGGAGGCATCGAAACAAGCAATCGCCAACCGCTACCGGCACGCGCTCCGCCCAGTTGCGAGAACTCTTCGCACGTTTCGCTCGTGCTCCGACTTTGTTACGGCAATCCAAGAGCTTCGCGCTATGGGCTATCTTGATTGGCACCTCCTTCTCGCAATCGCCAACATCGTCGGAAACTACCGCGCCGCTGCAAGCGGCGCCAGCGATCCAGCGTCAATGCAAAACTTCATGGTGGAGTTGTTCGCACGTGATGAAGCTGAGGGAGACTTGGAAGTGCCCGTCGAGAAGTTCTCTAAGAAAGTGATCGAGTCTCAGTTGCAGTTTAATCTTCCCTTGATTCTTCAGAGTTGGGGCCTAGAGAGTCGGCAGCACACACCCGACCTGGACGCCATACAACGTTTTCTTGATGCAAGATACGGATACCGGAGCGATGACGTTGATCACGAGCCTTTACTCTGACCTCGGGCCGGGCAACCGCGATCGATGACATGAACATCTACATCTTAGCTAACCTTCGGTCTTCAATACGGAACTCGAAGCGGGAGCCGGACCGACTCAACGCGTACGGCGGCGCGACGTACACGGTCGAGGTGAGTGACTACGAGAGTCAGCCGCGTACCTCCCGCTCCGCGGCGGGCCTCGTCCGGATAGCACGCGGGGGTGTAGCAGTTGCCGCTATCGCGCAAACTCCTCGAGAGCTGCAACGTCCTCGGCGCCCGAGAAAAACACGCCCGAGTCGTGCATGCACGCCCGCACTCGATCCGACAGTTCACCAAGTACGACTAACCAGCACTGTGGCGACGGCCCCACTCTGTCCCCGCCAACCTCAACGTCATGTTGCAGCTTCGCGAGGGCATGCTTTGCACTCCCCGAGTCGATCATTCGCATCTTCACTTCCACTATCCAGTCTCGCGTCTTGGAGCTTGCGCGAATGTCCGGTCCCGGCCGCCCCAGTCGAGCTACCTCGACTGACTCGAACTCGGGGACCGCGATGGTCCCAGTAGTTCCAAGGAGTTTGCCGTCTACCGCTTTGCCCGAGAGTCGGTCCAGCATCTCTCGCACCCTCGATTCGCCCTTCGCGTAGATATCATGTGCGTGAACAGTCAATGACTTCGCACGCTCTCGGATCTCGGGGATGCAGGCCTTGACAAACTGATCGTCGATAACATGACACTCAAGTAGCTCTAACAGGGGATCCATTAAGTCGGATATGAGACTCTCGACCTCCGCGATCGGAATGTTGACTGAGAAGTGCATCACCCTATTCCGATAGGCCGCAAGCTCATCGACGTACCGCCGTAGCGGTTGGTCCGGGGCAAGTTCGTGAATTCCCAGCATGACGCAGACTCGATCAACCAGTCTCTGGAACCCCACAGATAAGACTCGTAGTTCTGAATCGAACAACTCGAGAACTGTAGCTCCACCGAGTCCAGATCGACGGCGCAACTTCAGAAGCTGTCCAACGGCACGATCGACATCGCTGAACACGAGAAACTCGTTCTGCTGAACCAGCAGTTGTTTCAGAGAAAGCTCCACGCCATGGTGCACCCAGACGAGCGCTTCCTTGAGTGTCGCGCCATGCTTTTGCGTCGTTCCGAGATGCCACTGCTCGAATCCTCGTTGCAGCGAGTGCCTGGCGTTCTCTAGCAAGCCCAATCGCATGCTTGGGCCAATGTTCCCCTGGGCTGACATACGTCCACATTCCTAGCGTTTCATCACTGTCATCGGTGAGTCCCACTGCGAACTGGCGAGCTGCGAAGCGCCCGCTCCGTCCGCCGGTCTCGTCCAAGAAGCACGTCTTCCTGCACATCGAGCGGCATCAGCAATAGATCGAGCACCTGGTTCATCCGCGCCCGGGTCACGCCGATCCGTCGCGCGCCATCCGCGTACGACTGCAGCGCGCCGGCCTCGACCAACCGGTCAACATGGTAGGCGAGCGCCAGCATACGCGCCAGCCGCGTCGGCGGCTGATCTGTTACCGAATGGACCGACTCGGCGTTCGCCCGCCCGAACCGCTTCTTGATCCGAATCGCCGTCACGCCGTCTTCCTCTCTCGCCCGCCTAGGCACCGCACGCCCTCAGGCCGCAGCTCGATCGACAGCTCCTCGGTCTGCGCGTTGTACGTGACCCGCTCCACGAGCAGCGACAGCAGCCGCGCCTTCTCCTCGGTCGTGAGTGCCTCCCAAACCGGATCGAACTGCGCGAGTGCCCGACTAAGGTCGTCCTCGTCGATGACGCGCCCCTGTAGCGCGCGGATCTCCGACTCGGTCTCCGCGATGCGATCGCACACGATGCGCAGTTCACGCTCGGTCGATTGCAGCCGCTCGACGAGTACGTCGTTAGTCCCGCCACCGGCGATTGAGTCGACAACGTTCGTGCGCTCTCTCGTGAGACGGGCGCAGTCCGTTTTCAGGGCAGCCAGCCGACCTTCGAGCTTGGGTATCCCCGTGTTCGCCACGTCGCGCGCCTCGGCCAACGTGTCAGCAACCACCGAGGGGTCCCGACCGATGGCACGAATCTGTTCGACGACATCATTCTCGATCTCCTGTGCGGGCAGGCGGGATCCCGGGCATGCCTCGCCCCCCTGTTTGAGCAGCGTCTGGCACGCGTAGTATCGATATCGCTTCGAGCCCTTCTTCGTGTAGGTGTGGACATACGCTTCGCCGCACGCGCCGCAGCGAAGAAGCCCCCCCAGCACCGACGCCCGTCGCGACGCCGGCCCTCGTCGGCCCGACGCCGTGCTGTCGAGGATACGCTGTGCCCGCTCCCAGGTACGAGGGTCGACGATGGCCTCGTGCTCGCCGTCGTGCACTTCTCCCTCGTACTCGACCTCGCCCGCGTAGATCCGACTACGAAGAATCCTTCGAACCGTCGGCTTATCGAAGGGGTTTCCCCCACGTTCGCCGCGGACCTTGGTACGCCATCCGCGAGCGTTGACATCCCGAACCACCGGGCCAATGGCTCCGGCGTCAACGAACACGTCGAAGATGCCACGCACTTGTTCGGCTTCGGATTGATTGACTACGAGCTTCTTGTCGACGACGTCGTAACCGAGCATAGGAACGCCGCCCGTCCACGCGCCGCGCTTCCGGGTCGCACCCATCTTGTCCTTCGTTCGTTCGCCAATCTGCTCGCGCTCGAACTCCGCGAAGCTCATCAACACATTGAGCATAAGCTTCCCCATGCTGTTCGAAGTGTCGAACGACTGAGTGATGCTGACGAACCCAACACCGTGCGTCTCGAACACACGCATGATCTGCGTGAAGTCCGCGAGCGACCGCGAGAGGCGATCGATCTTGTAGACGGCCACCATGTCGACCTGGCCGGCGACGATCAGCTCCAGCAGCCGTTGAAACGCAGGTCGATCCGTGTTCGAGCCGGAGAACCCGTGGTCCTCAAAGTGGTCGGGGATCAGCTCCCAGCCCTCGTGCTTTTGACTGGCGACGTACGCCTCGACAGCCTCCCGCTGCGCCTGGATCGATCCGAACTCCTTGTCATCGGCAACAGACTGCCGGCAGTAGATAGCGACACGGAATCCTTGCCGTGCCGCCGGTTGCCCACGCGATTGCGCCATGGCCGGTTACCCAGCGTTCTGGTCGTCAAGCGAGTAGGCCATGAATACGTGCCACTGCTGCTCACCGAGCTTCGACCGCCAGCCACATAGGAGATCCGCCCGAATCTCGTCGATCGCCTCGTTTCCAAGAAGCTTGGCTATCTCCCGAATCCGAACCTCGGCCATTGGGTCCACCTTCGACCGCAACGGATTCGCAGGGAAGATGACCTCCAGGTGCCGGGCGTAGAGTTGCCTGTCCGTCCAGTAACGCGCGAGGAAGTAGAGTTCGTGATGAGTAGGAGAGAGCTCCTGTGGCCTCAGGCTCTCTGGGTGTACGGACGGGGGAAGGTCGAAGGAGCCAGGGGTCCATTCCTCTACGGCTCCATAGCAACTGGTGTAGTAGTCTTCCGGAACTTCCAGGGGTTCGGTGTAGACGATCGGTTCATCACATTCGCGCAGAAATCGATCGAGGGTCCGGCATTGATCCTGTGCTTCTCTGAAATCGCTCATTGTTCCTTCTTCCGTTTGGTCAGCCCAAAGAACAGCCGGCCGTTCCACCGCGATCTAGTGATCGCCCGCGTTGCGGCCGACAATGCCGTATAGTTGTCGACTTCGTGAGCGTCGAGCAAGTTGACTTCCTGCTCCAGCTCCTTCTCCTTCTCTACCGACTTCCGCGTGTAGATAGCCGCGGATATCGGTCTACTCACGTGTCGGCCCAACGTTCAAACACTCGACCCCGGCCATCGATCCAAATTGACCGGCGGAGATCTACTGGCAGGAAGTAGTCAAGACACTCACGGCCGGGACTCGAATCGAAGGTCCTTACGGGCAGCTCGACGAAGTAGCAAACCCCGACCGATGCTGCCGCGGCTATCCGAGGCAACATCGGTATCGCAACGCCCTGTACCGACGGGAAGAAAGCAGCTTCGTAGTGCTGGAGGCGACTAAGCAGCCCGGCGGTCGCTTCCGGCGACGTCATGCCTGCAAGGCTGATAACACCGACTTCTGGCCGATCAATCGGCGGCTCGTCGGTCGGTGTACAAACAGCGACCGGGGGCGACGCACTCACGGCGTGCCGAAAGAACGCATCGAGAATGGGTTCAGCACAATCACCCACGATTGCGGTTGCTTCGCCGGGGCGCAGCTCCAAATCCAAAGAGAAAGTCATGTCGTTCGCTTTCGTTTAGTGACCCCAAAGAACAGCCGACCGTTCCATCGCGACCCTGTGATCGTCCGTGCTGCGGCCGACAAGGATGTGTATACTTCGCCTCCGTGCTCGAACGTCCCGTCGTCGCGAACAGTCAAGCGGATGTCGCGCCCTCTCCACTTCCGAGTTAGCACCGTGCCGGGCGCAAGCTCGCCCGACTTCACACGCAGCGGCTTCTCCACGACGGTCCTACTCGGGTCTGGCAATTCGATCTCGTTGATCAAGCCGTCGAGCACCGCCTTCGCCTTCCCCGACAGCCCGCCGTGTCGCCGCTCCAGTAGCTTCCACGCGCACCGACGCCATAGGTGTGCGTGTCGCCGGCACCGCGGTGACTTGCCCCACAGCACCTCGTATCGCTCGACCAGCTCAGGCACCTTCATGCCTCGAAGCTCGATAATCTCTACGTCAATGGACCGACTCATGCGGCGTCCTCCTCTCGGGTGTTAACCAAGTCGCATGGACGCTCAGACGGGGCGGACTCTGCAAGTTGAATCTGATCGGATTCGGAGAGCGTTCGTAGGTAGCCGCGCGCGAGAAGTGCGGCGACGGAGTCGTGGACGTTGAGTCCGGAGTCGACCGTCATCGAAGCTCCTCCCCGACGTTGCAGCCGAGCGCCTTGATGACTTGGGCCTCGACCTCGCGCCGGGCGTCATCGTGGACGGGGCGAATGATCGAGTGACGTCGGCCGAGGGCATCAGTCCGCTGGGGGAACGACAGCGCGAAGCGCCCATCAACCGTTCGCCGAAGTGCGACACCGTCGATGCGAAGGCAGCCTCCCACCGTCATCGAAAGCCAGCCCATGAGCCCGGTCCGCTGATGATCCGAGTCAGCGGCGATCAAGCGCAGGTCGGTGAGGTGGAGAGTCATTTCCACCAGCGATCACTCAATCCGCGCGGGTCGTCCGAGCTCACCGCGAACCTCACGGAACCTCGTCGAACCTGCAACCACGGAGGTTCGCCACTGCAACCCGCAGTTCCACCAACGGTTGCGGGACGAACCCGAACCTTCTGAACCTCATCCGGGGTCGGAGCGGAGGCCGCGATAAAACACATGTCCCAGACACTCCCGCCCGGTCGAAGAGCATGTGTTTTCTTCGTCCCACACGCTGGGGTCTGGATGAGGTTCGAAAGGTTCAGGCAGACTACGTAAACGCTGTTCAGCCTATCACTTAATCGGCCTGAACCTTTCGAATTGGAGGTTCGGGGAGGTTCAGAGAGGTTCATCCGCTCACCCGGCCGTCGGTGTCGGGGCGGTTTCGCTCGACGCGATACTCGCACCCGCGCGATCCGCTCGTCGGTAGCACGACGACAATGCGTAGGCCGTCATAGGATCGGCCATCACGCTGACGAAGTTCATTCCCCATCCGTGTCTGCTGGGACCGCGCGCTCCCGTCGCCCAAGACGCCGCCTAAGAAACCCTTTTTGTCGCATAGCTCAACGAGTTCCGCGGATCGGACACGTGCCCCGCCATGACGCTCCCACCACGCTGCGATGAAAGGTCTCCAGGTCATCCGATCGTCGTCGTTTACCTCGAACGCACGCTGCCGGTCGACGAGGAAGCCCGTGATGTCGGCGTGAGCAAGGATCCCCCCCAGTGTTCGCGCCCACGGGTCGTATGACCCTAGAGTCTCTTTTCCAGCTGGCTGCCCTGCGACGATCCACGACTTCACGATGGTGAGCAACACCTCGATCACGCGCGCTCGATGAGCCAACACCCATCCAGGGAGATCCGCGTGACGAAAACCCTTTCTCAACCACGGTTGATCTGTCCCCGGGTCGATGCGCACGTGGACCGAGCGCCTAGAGATCTCGACGGACAGCCGAGGGTTGTTGGCCGTGAGGATCCACAAGCCGCCGTTTTCAAGCTGAAGCATTCGTGTGTGCCCTAGGATTCGATCAGTCCAGTACGGCGCAGTAAGCACACTCGCAAGCACGGGGCTGTCCAGAACCTGCTTCTCAGAAAGGTTGTCGAGAACGTGCAGGTCGTTACCGGAGGCGAGCTCAGACGTCACGCGCTTCCGCATCTCGTCATCGTCTTTGGCGATTGTCTGAACGTTGGGAAGCCGTCCCGTCGCGAGGATCCCGACGATCGAAGCGAGCAGCCCCCTCCCCGACCCGGGTGTTGGGGATTCGAAGACGTGCAGCGGAGTCAAACCCGTGAAGAGGTGGCGCACGATCGGGGTCAAGAGCGCGCCGTAATAGTGCGCTCGATCGGACTCCCCTCCGAATCGAACGTCGAAGAGAATCTCGTTTTCCACGACCGCGATAGCGGTCTGCACGTCATCGCTCGTGGGGCTCGCTGGGACGTTGATTATCCCCAACTCGCGAGCGTCTACATAGACTCCGGTCGAATCGTCGTACCCGTCCACGCGGACAAGCCGGCCAGAAGTGTCGAAGAATGGTACTCGGCTGATGCCGTGCAAGACTGGTAAAGACTCCGGAGGACGTTCGACGATGTCGACTGACGCATCTCGATCGGGCTTCGAGTCATGGTCTCCATCCTCATGCGGGACAACCCAGTCGGCTACGCGGGAGAGTTCCCCATAAAAGTAGTCGCTCGTCACAGTCCGGATCGCAGCACCCGCCTTCTCCGCAACCACGCGGACCAGGGCTCCGCCGAACACGAAGTACCTAGGATCGACCCTGTTGAATGATGCAAGGGCGCGGCGCGCGTCGTCAAACACGTCACGGAGTTGGCGCTCGCCTCTCTCGATCCGGGGCATCGTACTAGTAGCGCGCCGGGCTTCAGAAGCTGCCGCTCGACGACTAAATCGGCGTGTCTTCCGGGCGTCCGTCCACTCCCCGATCAAGACCGAGGAAGAACGGATGGCCGTCGTTAGGCGCGCATGGAGCGCGGAGTCTTTGAATCGGACGACGTCCGCCGCGTCGAGCGTCTGGGGCTCGTACGCGACGTCAACCTCACCCGCCCCCAACTGCTCGATAACTTCCTCAACGCGCTTTCGGGAAGCGGGCAGTCCGTCCTTCCGACCTAGCACAATTGGCGACTTGATTTGACCCCGGTGGACACACTCCTTACAGAACGCTGAACCGAGCATCTCCTCGATGTTCCTGCACGTTCTCGGTCCAGCGGAGCTCACAGCGCGGCGCAGCTTCTCACCGGTCTCTTCTGCAACGTATCCCGGGTGCGCCTTGCTCCACTCATGTGCCGCTTGTTCGCCCCCCGCACATCGACCTTGGATGGAAAGCACGGTGTACCACTCGGGCTCCGGCAGAATTGCAGCATCGTCGCGACAGTGTTTCACCCACGCGCATTCGTGGACGATGAGATCGAGATCGGCGTCTCCGCCAATGCCCTCCCCGGTCACGTTTTCGTCGATTTCTGACTGACCCGTCCGGCTCATGCCCCCTTGAACTTGATGCGTGGGCACCTCGGCAACGGAGTACCGGACGTCCGCATTACAAAGCTTCAAAGTGACGGGCGCTGGATCGCCAGACTTGTGATTCAGCGTGCCCGGGAGACGAAGCACGCGGGCGAGATCGGCCGTGCTGTCGAGCGTCCAACCATGCTCCAAGAAGTGTCTTCTCACCCACGCTTGAAATCCCGTGATCAACGTACTTGCAGAGTCTCGAGACTCGACGCCGATGATCTCGATTGGAGAATCGAGAAACCAGTAGGCGTGGAGCCCGCCTCCACTGTGGACTATTGCTGATGGAGGTAGGCACATGTCGTTGAGGAACGCGCGAGCCTCTTCTTGGGTCGGCAGATCATTCGAAGCGTGCTTCCCACCCATGCAGTCGATATCAACCCAAACGGCCGGCATTGAAATGGCAGTGACCGCAAAGCCCCGGATGAACCGCTGATCGGGTTCCTTTGAGGCGCACACTCCTTCGCCCACAGGCTTCGCAGCTTCTCGTCGCTCATACTCCGCCTTTGCTAGCGGCCAGGACTGCGGGCAAACCGAGAAGTAGACGTCGCATTCTTCGGTTGTGATGTGCTTGTGAAACTCGCTGAGGTTCGTCCACACCGACTGCTTCCGCCCCGACCGACTCGAAAGCCAAAGGACTAACTCGCCCGGGGGCTCTTCGCCCAACAACGCTCGCATGAATTTGGTCGCAGGGCCGCCAGACCCCGCCGAAGAAAGCGATGTCATTTCACGCCCTCCCCACGTCGCTCGAGGCGTCACCATCCCGACATTCCATGGCGACACTCCCGGCGGGTGAAACCTCGGTGAGGTGCTGAATTACGTCCTCAAGACAGAAGAGGTAACGGCGACCGGCCCGTAGATGCGGAATAGGGCGGGCTTCGTCGTGGATCAACTTTTCGAGGAGGTCGATAGAGATGCGGAGCTCTTGAGCGAGCTCGTCGCGGGTGAGAATCGTCACAGGGACGTCCTTCCGAAGAGAATTCAGAACCTAGTTCTGGATCCGCTTCGCGTCCCCGGATTCTCTCGCGACCATGCGCGGGACGGGCCGAGACCCTGCTATTGCGACATCGATAGCGTTTGCCGAGGTCAACGCCCCGGACTCGACGGCCATGCGCCCAGCTCCACAAACCGAGCAACGACGAACCATGTCGCGCGCCAGGTAGGTGTTCTCGTCCATGACGAGATCGACGGTGCCATGCACCGGTCAATACCGTTCTAGCGAGTTTGAGTCGTGCATGCAAGGCTCGGTTCACACCCGACGATTATTCACTAGCCGGCCCCTCCGACTTATGCAACGAACAGAAGCCGAACACGCTCCTTCCAGCACAACACAGTCTTACTGCGGCGCCACCCGCGTCGCGTTCAGAGCGGTCTGTTCCGCGATCCACTGCTTCGGAGTCTTCTGCGCGGGAACAACAAGAACGCCGGGCTGCACCGCCGTCCGCTCGCCGGGTTCACCGCGGATCACCCGTTCGCTTTTGATCGCCATGTCGAGCGCTCGGATCGCTTCGCCCGCGCTGCTGATTGGTAAAGTACGGAGAGCCTCGATCGCCTTCGCCTGCACAAACTTCAACGTCTTCAAGTGACGAGTACTCATCGCCGCAATCGTCTCGGTCGCCTTACGATCCGATCGCGCCCTCGCCGCTCTTACGATCTCCTTGAACCGGTCCCGCCAGTGCTCCTTCTTTGCGTAGGCGACCACGGCACGCTTCGAACAACCGAACTTCTCGGCCACCTCTTCGTAGGTATGGCCGGCGATGTGATAGTCGAACGCTTCGGGTGTCAGTTTCGACACGACTCCTCCTCACCAGCTTTCGGTCGTGACCACGCGGCGATCCCGTAGACGGCTAAGCCGAAGTACGCGAGCTGAAGGGCCGCCTGCGCGCCGATGCCGTGCTTCAGATCAACGTAGACCCAGACAGCGTTCGTGACCGACCAGATCCAGAAGCACGCGATGTGCTTTCGGATGTTGAGCCATACCCCGACGAGACTCGCGACCGCAGCAACCCATGTGAGCACGAGCATCACGACAACCTCGCCTGTTCCACGTCGCTGAACGACTGTCCCGACGACTCCAGCACCGCCTCCTCGCCACTAGCCTCCTGCCACCGCTTCAACGCGACGTCGACGAAGGCCGGCTCAAGCTCCATGGCGTAGCACCGCCGCCCCAGAGATTCGGCCGCGACAAGCTGTGACCCGCTTCCGCAGAACGGCTCGAAGCAAACGTCGCCTTTCTTCGTGTGCTTCCGCATCGGCCGAGCGAAGATCTCGACTGGCTTTTGGGTGGGGTGCTCGTTCCCGACCAATCGGGCCTTGTCTCCCCATCCAAACTCCCAGACAGAGTTGTGCTCGTGGTTGCCGTCGTGCTCTGGCATGGATCCTTGAACCCATCCCATGGCACAAGGTTCGTGACGGAAGTGGTAGAACACCCGACCAAACACGGCGCTCGGTTTCACCCAAACGATCTGCTGGTGATTCAGAATGCCCAGCTCTTCCCAGATCTGGCTGATCAAAGCCTGCCTCTTGTGGGCATGCCAACAGTAGATCGGGACGTGCGGCGCGATGACCTTCAGAACGTTGCTGAACGTGGATCGGAAGAACCCCTCGGCATCGGTGATCTCCGCTTCCTTGTACGTCGCGCTCCAATCCTTGCCGCTGCCGTTGGGACGCTCCCCCGTGTAATCGACCAAGTACGGCGGGTCCGTAGCAACCAGCGCGGCCTTCTCTCCCGTCATCACGCGTTGAACATCTCCCAGGTTCGTCGAATCCCCGCAGAAGAGCCGGTGCTGCCCCAACACCCACAGGTCGCCGGGCTGCGTGACCGGCGTTTCCGGAGGTTCCTCCGGGCCGGGATCGTCGACTTCCCGTTCCTCAAACTCCTCGTTGAGTTCCTCGAGCAGCTCGTCAACATCCTCCGAGGAGTAGCCGACGCCGTCGAGCGCGTCCTCCGCACGAAGCTCCTGAAGTAGCTTGCCCAACGCTGGGTCGTCCCATTCAGCAAACTCGTGAGTTCGATTGTCGGCGATAGAGAACGCCGCGGCATCGACGTCTGTACCGTCGAACCACAGCACGGGCACGACGTCGAAGCCGAGTTCGGTCGCCGCCTTCAGACGCGTGTTCCCCGCGATGACTTCACCGGACCGTTTGGCGACGACGGGTTGTTGCCAGCCGAACCGACGCAGGGAAGCCGCGACGTGCGGAACCGCCATGTCGTTGTCGCGCGGATTGGACGGGCTGAGAAACAGCCGATCGATGGGAACTTCCTCGACGTCAAGCATAGATCACTCCTAGCAGTGGCCGGTTGAGTTGCTTGGAGCTGTCTTGGAAGGAAGCCTTGGAATGACCTTGGAGTTGCTTCCTAGGATATCGACGCCCTACTCGGATCACAACGATCGGTGCTATGCGCCCATCGCACTTCGGACGCGGCCTTCATCACAACGCGCGTACACGAGAGTCGACGCGATCGCCCGATGATGAAGGGCCTGCTGGACCAGTAGTACATCGCCAGTCGCGTGATAGAGCCCAGAGGCAAACGTATGCCGGAGCGAATGAAGGGTCAGGCCCGGACGCAACCCCGCGACCTCGACCCAACCGGCGAACCGTCGTTGAGCGTGCCTGGCGGAAACTCCGAAGAGCGGCCCGTTGGGTCGACGGTTCAACCAAGTCCGGAGAAGCTCAGCAATCGCCCGCGTCAGATGGACCTTCAGCGCGTCCCCTCCCTTCGACTCACTCACCCACGCAACGCCGTCATCGAAGTCCAGGTCTTCAACCCGGAGTCCCAACGCGGAGCTGATGCGGAGTCCCGTAGCCAAGAGCAGCTCGATCAAGACTCGATCTCGGTCCCTCGCAGCGCCGGTGGCCAACTCGAGCGCCTCCCGAAGCCTGCGAAGCTCGACGTCGGTCATCGCCCTCGGCGGGCCCGGGCTGCACAGCGCGAGCCGCACTAACCGCGCGGGATCTTGGAACGTCGACCCGGAGTTCAACAGGTACCGAGAAAACGATCGGATGCTGGATCGCAAGCAGTTCATCGCGCTCGGCTTCTTCTCGCCGCCGTCGGCCCGGAGCCGCGCAGTGTCCGACGAAAGGAACCGAGCCACCGTATCCGGGTCCAGGTCGGTGACGTCGCCACAGTGGCCGACCTCGGCCATCCATCGGGCCAGGAGTCCGACGTGTCTCTGGTACTGGCGAACGGTATGAGTGGAACGGCCGTCGGCTCGAAGCTGAACGACGAACCGAGCGAGCGCATCGGTGGTGTGCATGGCGGCCTCCTTGGACAGGGCGCTTGGATTGAGTGAAGCCAACGCCCATGGAGCCATGCGATGTCCACCAAGGGAAGTCGATTGTCGGCGAGCCGTCGCATTTACTGAGTTATGCGACGCTCCGTTGCCAGAAGCTCAACTCGGCCGCACGTCTCCACGAACAAATCGACCTAATACTATAGTCTGTAGAGCTTTAGTCGTCAGAGACCACGATGCCTCCCACCAAGGAGGCGCGACGTGGCAGGGAAAGATCTC
>JAJFFE010000064.1 GCA_021776775.1 Planctomycetota bacterium
AAGCGCCTCGATGTCGCGGCGGTGTTTTTCGACGCTATGGCACTTGTGCTTGGCTAGTAGCTCCTCCAACTTGCCGGGCCACTCGCCAACCTGTAGCGTCTCGCAACCATAGGTCAGCCTGCCGTCCGGATAGTGTGTTGCGCTGTGTAGGTCGGTGACGACTTGGAAAACTAGGTGCGGCAGTTCGGCACCGCTCAGGTCGGCACCGCGCAGGTCGGCCTTTTTCCCAGAAAGATCGCCCCATAGATAAGCCAGGTGCGGCGCATACCAAGTGAACTTGGCGAGGTGTTCGGGTATGTCTGCTTTGCTAGTGGTCGTCATCGCGCTTCCCCTCGGGCTTGGGAATGCTCTCGGCGCAGCCTTCGTAGCTCATGGTGCGAACCCAAATTGAGTCATCTTCAAGCATTGTTGTTGCAGCCCTCCTGCGGCAATCCCCGGTTGCTTGCTTTGCGGTGTGAGCCCAAGCCCCACAATCCTTGCAATCCCGGTACTTGGGCAGGGCGGTCTCCAGGGCGTTGGCGATGCGGAGAAGGGATGGATCGGGACCATGTGTGTACACAGGGGGTATATGGAACATGTATTCAAGTCTACTCATCAGTCTTTTCCTCCAGTGCTGCCCTTTGCTCGGCCCAGCCGCAGGTGCAAGGCTCCGAATCTCCGAACTCATACCCGGTGTATTCTTCACATGTGCCTAAATGCTCCCCGTGCTTCAGCAGCAGGGACTCCAGGTCGGATATGCGGGCGATCACCAGCTTGCTCTGCGAAGGCTCGCGCACGGACCGGGTGGTCAAGCCCAAGGCAAGGTCAACGAGCGACAACTCGGTCTGCTTCTCGTCGGCTTCGTTGAGGTTGACTTCGTAGCAATGCTTCCACCCGTACGCCAGAGCGACTGCCTTGTCCCTCTCCCGCTCTGCTGCCTGGAGCTTGTCCTGCAAACCCTCAATCTTATCGCAGCACTCGTCGATAGAATATCCGAGTGAGCGGACGCTCGCTGCACGCCGCTCGGACTTCTCCTCGGACCTAACAGATTGGTCGATTGCCTGGTCCATGGTTGATTGCATGGAGGCGAGAGCTTCGGAAGCTTCCCCCCGACAGATCAAGCACTCATCGGAACCAGGACAGGCAGACTCTCCATGGAGAGTGCTTAGCTTCTCCTCCAGGTCGGATATGCGGGCGTCCTTTCGAGCGTGCTCTATGTGGTGGCGAATGTTTGCCCGATCAACATGCTGATAGGCTTCGACCTGCCGGTCGTTCCTGCGCTGTAGCGCGTCCCGCTCTCCCTCTGCTGCCTGGAGCTTCTCTTCGGCCTCTTCGAGCTTTCGATGCAACGCGAACGCTTCGTCTAGGAAGCACTGCACATCCTCTGGTGCGTTACCTCCGAATTCCCTGCTTACGTGTTGGCCCTTCATCGCCCTGGAAGCCAGAGCCAACATTCGGTGCATGTGGCGATTGGAACGCTCGGCCTTCTCCTCGGCCTCGCGCCGTTCGTCCCGGCACTGCATGAGAGCGTTTGCTAGGGACTGGTTGCCTTCCTCGGCCTCGCGGAGCTGGGTGCGGAGGGAGTCGATAACGTCCTCGGGTTCAGGGCCGGGGTACTCGTGGGGATGCGGAGGGTGGCTCACGGCTTCTCCCCCTCCTGCAAGGCGTCGAGGGCTTGGCGAAGAGCTGCAAGGGCATCCCACGCCTGGTTGTCTTCATGCAGCGGCTTGTAATCCTTAGCCCAGGGGAACTTATCCGCCGCCTCCTTCACCTTGGTCAGCGCGGCAACCTGTTTCTTCGCATCCACTAGCTCCCGGACCATCTCGACGTAAGACCTGAAATCTTCTCCCTCGCCGTACTCTTCGTTGATGGCAGCGACCTGGGACTTTAGGCGAGCGTTCTCGTCTCCAAATTGATGCTCCAGCGAGCGAAGAGTTTGATTATGGGTACTAGCATCAAGTAGAAGGCGGTCCCGCTCCTCCACTACTGCGGCTAGGGCGGGGAGCAGGTCTTGCATCTCAATTGCAACTCTCATGAACGGGAGTCCATGCGTTGCCTCTGCTTCAGCGTGCAACTCGCGCAGCATCTCGGCAGTGATCTCGGGCTTTGCTTTGCGTGTATTCATTAGAAGCAGGTGTTGCAGGTGCAGTGCGAGCGGTTTCCACCGGATGCAAGCGAGCCAGAAAGGCATAAAGAACTTCCGTCATGGCCTGGGCCGCTACCCACCTGGCGTTGACAATCAGGGCAGTAAAAGCCCTTGAGGTAGTCGCACTTGGGGCACACTGGCTTGATGAGTTCGGGGTCTAGCTCTTCCTTGCATCTTCGGCATTCCTTGATCTCGGGCTTATCGGTGGGGGTGCTCATTGGGGCACCTCGAAGATGTGCCAAACGAACGAGCCGCAGATGCAGGACCCAACGTGCAGACCAATGGGTTTAGGGGTCCCCGTGCCTCCAATCTCGAAACTAACGCTGTGCTCCTCCCGGTCGGTGTCCACTGCGAACCAAAGAACGGGACACTCCCCGTCCTGGGTTCCAACGTGAAGGACAGACCCTAAGCCGGGCGCCTCCACCTCGAACATGCCTCGACGCAGCTCGTGGTGCTCAACTGTTCGCTTCCAGATTGACTTCATTGCTCCCCCTCCACCCACTCGTGGGCACACTTCGGGCAGGTGTGCGTCCTTGCCAGCCTGTCAGCCTCGGCGCGCCTCTCCGCCTCTTCCTTGTCGAGCCTGGCTTGCTCCTCACGGGCTTGGCGATTCGACTCCTCGATCTGCGCGCGCCGCTCTTCCTCTTTGCACCTGACTCTCTCCAGCTCGATCTCAGCACGCTCCTTGCGGAGCTTCTCCTTCTCGGCGTCGATTTTGGCCTGATCTGCGCGGCGCTCTGCTGCCGCCTTCTCCTCGCGCTGGAGCTGCTCGGCCCGCAGCTTCTCAAGCTCTGCACGCTCGGCCTTGACCTTCGCGGCTTCCTCGTCGGCCTTGCGCTTTGCCTCAGCCTCTTCGGCTTCGCGCTTCGCCTTCTCTTGGGCCTCGGCCTTCTGGCGCTTCTCGTGGGCCTCTTGTGCCGCCACCAGCTCGGCCTCGAACTCCCCCAGCGTCATCGCCTCCAGCTCAAAGCTGGGCAACACGCGCCCGAGGCTACCGAGCAGCTCCGCCCGCCGCTCAAGCTCAGCCTTCGCCGCCTGGCGCTCCTCTTCCTTGATTCGCGCCTTCTCTTTGGCGACAAGATCCTCCTCGGCTTGCAGGTGGTCCTCGATTGGCCGTAGCAAACTGGTCAGCCGCCTGGCTTCGCCGTCTACGCGCTTGCCGTACTCGAGCGCGTCCGCCTTCAGGGCCTTGCGCGTCTTCTCCACGGCAACCCTATGCGCCTTCACGGCCATGCGGGCGTTGTGGACGAGGGCGAGGGCTTCATGGTCGTCGACCCCCTTGGTGCGCAGGGCTAGGCCCTCTTCGCGCATCTTCTCGATTGTCGCTTCGGTCAGATCGAACTTCGCCAAAGCTACCGGAATCGCCTCGACTAGCGTGGGATTGATGTCTTGGATGGTCATAGTTTTTCTCTACTTGTGGGGGTTTGCTCTTACAGCGGAAAGGACTACTCCGCCGTCGCCGTAGCCGTCGCCGTAGCCGTCGCCGTAGCCGTAGCCGGAGCCGTAGCCGGAGCCGTAGCCGTCGCCGTAGCCGGAGCCGTAGCCGGAGCCGTAGCCGTCGCCGTAGCCGTCGCCGTCGCCGTAGCCGGAGCCGGAGCCGTAGCCGGAGCCGGAGAACTTCACTTCCATGACGACTCGTTGCAGGCGATCAACGCGACTACAGATCCAGACCCCGCGCAAAGGTCGGGGCACGAATCTAGGACGGTTTCCGGCAGGGGGCCTTCGCTTGCAAGTTGGCCCAAACCTTTAGTCGTGCCCCACTTCCGCACACACCTTGCGCCCTTGATGTGCAGGAACGGTCCGTCATAAGAGCACTCCCCCACAAACACCCAACCTCGATCTAAAATCGCGATTTGCAGCTTTGACGCGTAAGGGGTTCCGGCTGGACCTCTCTCGGCAGGCGCGTCGCAGGCTTCGCCAGAATCGTTGAGAAGTGATGTGGCCATTTGCTCGGCCAGAGCGTCGATTAGCTTGTTCATGAGTTGGCTTTGCTGTCGCCCGCCGGAGCGGCAAGCGTTGGATGGTGGCGCTTCGAGGAGTCGAACCTCGCTCTTCCGGCCCCGAGGGGTAGTTCCGGCTGCTGCACCGTGGAGCTACAGCGCCTTGTGGCTGGTGAGGTCGTTACGATTGCTGGACGCTGGCCGCGCCCGATTGAGAGAGGAGGTATCCACCCCGATGTCGCCCTGGCCGCCACGACCTCTCGGACTGCTCGCGCCAGGTGTAAAGTGCGGGGAGAGCAACAAAGGGCCATGACTATGGAACCCCGACGCCCTCGCGGAACGCCGACTCTCCCCGCTGTAAGGTTCCCGCACCGCAGGCGCATCCCCTACGCGCCTCTCCGGCTGCATCCTGCACGTGTCGCTCGCCGACCGATTGGTCTTCCTGCCCCTAGTCAACGGCCAGGGGAAAACACATACGCAGCTCCACCAGGCGCGGAACCGATGTAGAGGCAACGGACCGCGCATCTAACCGAATCGCCGTTGCGATCTCGGTGCGGGAATGGATTTTGAAAGAGCGGGAAGGTGGGGTGCCCGACCCGTGGGGAGCCGGACACCCCGGAGGGAGAAGAGTTAGAAGAAGTCCCCTGTCTGCTCGTCGTCGGTTCCCAGCAAGTCCCCGGCGTCGTCGTGGTGCTCGTCTTGGTGCTGGACTTCCGTTTCCGGCTCTGCTTCCTGTTTCTCGGGCTCGGCTGCCCGGTCTTGGACTTCAACATCCGCCGCCTGGTTACCCGGATTCTGGGAATTCTCCCGAGAAGCGTTGGGGTCAATCGGCGCGTACCTGGACTTGGGGTCGTCTGCCATTGACACGTCGAAGTGGTCCTCACGGGTCGAGTTCCCGTCCTTGATCGAGTTGAAGACTCGACGAAGCTCCACGAGCTCTTCCTCGGTGACCAGCGACAGCTTGTGTCGTAGAAGCCCCTCGATCATCGACTTGTCCACCCCCTTGCCCTCGAACGCAATCAAGAGCTTGCGGACAACATCCTCCATGGGCTGAGAATGCACGTCATCTCTTTGAGTGCGGCGAGACTCCGACAGTGCATCCTCCACGATGTCGGGGGGCAGGAGTTGCAGCAGCGCATTCCTTACCGCGATTGCTCCGTGCTTGTTGATTAGTTCGCGAAGGTCGCGCTCGTCCGGCTTGACCCACTTGTTCTTGCCGCTGGTTTCGCCAAGCTCGTCGGGGGAGCTGTCGCCATTGAAGCGCTTTCGCTGCACGAGCTTCCTGATCTTGAATTCGGACTCGACCTGGGTGTTGGTTTCGCAATCGAGAGCCCACCCCATGCCGTGTACGGTGTCGTCGTCCACCGCGACAAGCCGAATGCCATACCGGAGATTCCCCCAGAGCCTAGCCAGCTCGCGAGCCAGCTTGACGGACGGGCCGGAGACGCTGGCTCCACCCCTGGGAAACGAATACTCAGCGCCATCGGCAAACCTGGGGCGCTTGCAAGACTGCATGACGCGGGTGTATGCGCGGTCTTCGTCGCGCGGGAATCTCTTGGCGACAACGAAAGCCGCTTGGATTCCAGCCTCTTCTCGACCGACTGCGGCCAGGGCTCCGACATCTGAGCCGCGGGCCTGGATGTCCATGGTCCCCTGAAAGGGCCTGTCTTCCGTTTCGCGGGGCGCGACCGCCTTGGTTCCGTTTCC
Organism: Planctomycetota bacterium; assembly: GCA_021776775.1. Lineage (GTDB taxonomy): Bacteria > Planctomycetota > UBA8108 > UBA1146 > JAJFFE01 > JAJFFE01. The sequence continues at coordinate 5,773 of JAJFFE010000064.1, forward strand.
TTCACTCATCAAATTGCCTCTCGTTTGTAGGGCGGCAGCCCTAAGTCTTCGAAGTCGCGCGGGTAGCCGGGCCACTGCCCTTCGTCCCGGCATCGCTTGAAAAGTTCCGTTGCGGCCTGGCACTCTCGCCGGCCCTGCTCGATTGCATCCGACCTGAGCGGATGCAGCGCGACCTTGAATGGCGCGACGCACTCGTACACGACGAAGAGCCATTGGGAGTGATCCTCCCCCGTCGAAGCCGTGAGCCCTTCGAGATAGTGTCCCGCCTGCATTTGCAGTTCGCGCTTGCCCAGGTCTCGGGCGAAGTTCGGACCCCATGCTCCGCCACGCTGCCCCGCGCTCTTGAGGTCCACCGCGACAGGCCCGTCGGATCCGTAGTAGGTGCGGTCAATGCGTGCTCGCTTGCCCACGCCGTCTACGTCCCATGCGACCGACACCTCGGTAAGCCCCGGGCCCTGGAGGATGCGCTGCACGTACTCGTCTTCGCGGACGGCCTTAGAAACCTCGATCACGGCCTTGGCTTCGCTAAGCGCGAGCTGACCCTGGTTGTAGTCCCAGCCGACGACGAGCTTGGAGTCCGCGTGCGCCTGGGCGATGAATGCGTCGACCGCTTCCTTGTCCGCATTCTTCTTGCGCTTTGAATCCAGTGGCAGGATCGCGAACTCGGAATCGAACAGGTGCGGCTCGAGGATCGCGGTGTGCAATGCAGACCCGCGCACCATCGCCGCCGTCGGGGGTTCCCGCAGGCTCCGGTTGTGCATGAAGTCCGCTGGGGTGTTCGGGAGCTTGAGGTCGACCAGATCCGACCGGCTGATCCGGGAACTTGAGTGATAGACCTCGCTCGCCAGCTTCGGCAGATCCTCCCCGTCGTAGATGCCAGAGCGGGCCATCGGGTCGGTGTCTAGGACTTGAAGGCTCTTCACGACCCCACCCCCTGAATAACCAGCCCGGCATCCGGTATGCTCCTGGCGAACCCCCTAGACCCCATTTGACGCTCGCTATGACGTATAAGAGATCGAAGAAGAGAGGCCCCAGTGCAGATCAGATGCGCGAGAAAGCCGCAGGCATGTTTCGGATCGTGGGCTACCTGGCGTTGGTGTTTGCGGCGCTGTCCGCCATCCTCGGAAGTCAGGGGCCATCCGCAATCTGGGGTTGGCTCCTTACGAGCAACGTGCCCCTGACATTTCTTGCCATTGGGTTGACCTGCTTCGTGCTCATTCGCGCCGTACGCTTCTCCCCATCCGATTGGCGTCAACGACGGAACGAGAGGAGGTTGGCAAGGTACGCAGAAGAAGACAAGTTCACGGTCTGCCCACCAAAGGATGCGCGCTTCGCGGCCTGGGTTTTGTCTGTGATTGGCCGCGCTGGAATGAAGTTGACTGGACTTCTTGCAGCTTTCGCGCTGCTGTGGGTCTTGGTTCTTGTCGGGCTCCACCTGTACTCGTCGCTCACAGAGGGCGTTGAGGACGCGCTCATTTCCGAACTCTTGCTTCGGAACATTCTCTTCTGGGTTCCTACCCTTGTGACCTTGGCGGGAATCTTCGCGATCCCCCTCTGGATGGGCTGCATGCTGAGGCTGGCGATCGAAAGGCACCTGCTCCTTAGCGACGTGCTCGATTCGCTGACTGCCGTCCCTGTTGACGATCAGGCGCCACGCTGACGCCACCTGTTCGCCATGAATAAGACTTCCGAAAGCCACACTGAGCGTGTTCCGCCCGCTGACCTCGACTGGGCCCACCGAAAGACCGCGAAGAAGCTTCTCTGGGCCGCCAACATATTCGACATCTTCGCGATACTGCTCATCGTCGTGCTTTGCATGGCCGGGCTCTTCGCGATCGTCAACATCCTTGACGGAGTGTGGGCCGGATCCGATTTCGCTTACGCCGCCGCGAACTTCTTTTCCATCTGCGCCCTCAAGGCCATCTCTGCCGTCCTTGAAGGGCTGGCTAGCCTTGTCGAAATCGGTATTGAAAAGACTGCCTTGGCGCGAGCCACCAACGAACGCATCGCAATCCTCGCAGAATCCATCCACGGGCCTCCGAGTTTGTAACCGCATCATTGAGCCCACCTCTCTTCCGCCGTCGCCGCAGGTACCGGAACGGTTTCGTCACGGACAACGCGCAGGGCCGTCTCTCGCTCACTCTCTAGGTGCTCGATCAGTTCGCGCGCCTCGCGCAACGTCTTGAGGATCGACCCGGGGCCGACGCCGGAGAGGCCGCGCGCTTCCAGGTCGCGGATGCGAAGGGTTAGGGCGCTCACGATGACACCCCCCTGCTCTCGATCTCTGCATTGAACAGAGCGGATCGAGTTTCCGAATTCGCATAGGCGGCGGGGGTGCCGAGCACCGCGACCGCTGTAGGTAGGTCGCCGTAGAACTCATCGAGCACGCCCTCGCCTTCGCCCTTCTGAATCGCGTCGGTCAGATCGTCCAGGCCGTAGACCCCAAAGAGGGAGACGATCAGGGCTTCAATCGAGTCGGCCTGCTCTTGGGCTCCGTGCTTTCGGACCTGGGCCTCCCATTTCCTCAGGGCGCCCTCGGCCTCGGCGGCAGAAGTGGTGTAGGAGGCTAAGCGGGCTGCTTCTTGCCCATGCGTCCGGCTTTGTTCCTGGACAGTTCGAGTCGCTTCCTGGACACCGCTGGGGGCCCCACTGGATAATTTTCGAATAGACGGCGCGGCTTCTTGTAGCTCAGACATTGTGGGTAGTCCTCCCAAGGCAGATTCGTTGAATAGAAGGGACGTGAACGGCAGGCTGAGAGGGCTCGTCCGACGTCTCCCCTCCCCCTGTTAGGTCCCGGCTGCCAAAGCGCCGGGGTTCCAAATGAGTCCCAAGAAGGCCCAGGCCAAAAAAGGCGCTGGTAGGCCCACGGTGTCCGAAGAGGGCGCTGGGGCCCGCTTCTACACCTACCTGTTTCCGGCCGACCAGCTCGTCCTCGAGGAGATCAAGAGAAAGCACGGGATCAAAAAGAACGGAGAGGCGCTTCGCGCTGCGCTCCGCATGGCCGCTTCCGTGGAACCCGCCGGACTGGGTGCTGTCGCTGATAGGCTTCACGCCCTCGAAGCCAAGGCTCAGCAGCGACTGCTCTTGATTGAGAGATTCAGAAACCTGTTGGGCGAATACGTCAGTAAACGCCAAGCCTCCCTTGAGGAGATGCAGGCCATTCTCGAAGAATACGTTTCCGAATAAATGAGCCCCTCCACCAGAAAGAAACGTGGCAGGCCCCCGCTGCACCCCTCTGGAAGGGGGGAGAAGGTCTACCTTCTCGTTCATGCCCCTGAGAGGGAGGTTCTGGACAAGATCAAATCCGCATGTGGATGCAGCAGGGACTGCGACGCTGCTAGGCGCGCAATACACCTTGCCGCTGAGAGCGTCGCCATAAAGGGCTGCCTCATGGACCGGATCTACCACCTCGAAGCCCAGCTCGCGGAACGCAACGAGGCGATAGCCAAAATCGAGAGCCTTCTCCGATCTGTTGAATAAGCGCCTCACGGTCGGGCCTCCTGGGTAACGCTGGCCGCCCACTGCTTGAGGGCTAGGCCACATCCTGTCCACAAAAAGGACGCGCTGAGGATGATCGCCAGGTAGGCGCTTCCCATCAGCAGGACGGCCTTGGTCGGGAATTGGTCGTTGGTGGTCATCGGTTGGTTTGGTCGCCCCCACCACGGGGGTCGTTCGTTGCCTCTGACACCCTTTTCGCACATGCGCGCCGTTTATGCGACACGATTCCTTCTTTTTCCTTTCTTTTTGTCGCCCCATCGAAAGAAACGCCCTAGAGTCGCCCTCGAAGGACAAGCCCGGCCCCCTCGGTCGAGCCCTCTCACCCTTCAAAGGACACCCGGGGTTCCCGCTTCGGCGGGGCCCCAACCCCCTTCCAACACGACCAAATGGGACTGCAAGACGATCCGCGCACCGTTGACTACTTATTGATGTTCCCGAAGCTCCAGGCCGCACGGGAGGCCGCGATGCTGAAGCACCTTGTGGACACCGGCGGCGGCGTTGGTGACTCGCGCTACGCGGACTATGTGGCGCTGGCTGGGAAGCTGAAGGTGGGGTCCGAAGCAATCGGCCTTGCACACCTCCTCGAAACGCAAGACGACGGCGGTGGCGACACGGGCGGAGACGGTGGCGATGTTCTGACCTCCCCCATGCGCGGCATGAACGTGCCGATCAATCAGGCGTTTGCCAGCTTCGTCCCCTTCGCGAACGTCATCCACAAGTCCCGCGAATGGACGGACGTTGGTACGCGGAACCTCGCTGCTGTTGACGATCAAGGTGTCCCCATCGGCCCCGCCGAGTCAATCGTCCTCCAGGACAACTACCCCGCTGGCGTCTACACATACGAGGGCTGTGAGCTTTCCGGCAGCGGCGTGATTACCGCAGGCAACGGAATGGCGACCCTCTCGGGCAGCGGCATCGTTCAGGCGACCCACAGCGGACTCCTCAACGCAAACACTCAAAGCCCTGTCCCTTCCGTGGTTTGGCTCCCCGTTGAACTCTGGAGCGAGGGCAAGCGCTGGAACACAACCGCTCTAACACAGCTCACCGACGCGCGCATCGACACGATTCGCATGTCTCACTGGATGCGCGCCACGTATTCCCATGGCGCCTCCCCGCGCTGGGGCTTCGAGCCCATCCTGTCCGAGCGCCTCACGCCTGAGCACACGCACTGGAGCGACGCGCCGGGGATGCCCTGGGAGATCATCGTGGACTTCGTTCGCAAGATCGGGGCTAAGCGCGTGTGGCTCAACCCGCCCATACAGTCGCCCGCGGACTACCTCACGAAGATGGCGGAGGTCTTCTCGCCTCTGATCGACGAGGGGATCGAGGTCATCGTCGAGGATGGGATTGAGCTCTGGAACGGCAAGTTCCCGGGTACACAGTTGGCAGCTTCGCTTGCGCCTGCCGGAACACCGATGCCCGAGGCCGTCGGCTACGGGATCGACTCCGCAGCAACTTGCGCGATCCTGCAAACCGCCTTCGGTTCGCGCCCCTGGTCCTTCGCAATGATGGGCCACGCGATTCGTCCAGAATGGCTCCAAACCGCCATTTCAGCCGCACGCGCGGCAGGCTTGAGCAAATTGGACTACGTGGGTTGTGCCGGATATCTGCCCGCTCCGCTGACTAAGTGGAAGGCCCTCGACCAAGCGACGCAGCTCGGCTACTCGACATCGCAGGTCATCGCCGACATGCGCGAAGGGCTGCCCGCTGTGTCTGCTGCAATCGCAGCGCACAAGCTGATCGCCGAAGATGAGGGCGCGAAGCTCGCGGTCTACGAGGCTGGCCCGATTGTGATCGCGGGGACCTCTGGCGGAGGCGTGTTGCCCATCGCTGGCTCTGCAACGAAGGCGTACCGATCCGACGAGTGGGGCGACCTCTTTGTCGAACTCGCGGACCTCATCAAGACACACGACCCGGCCATCGTCTGCTGGTTCAACTGGATGAATCCGGTTGCAGAAGACTCGGGCTCGGTCGGCTTCTACGAGAACCACACCACCATCTCCCCCATGGGGAGCGCATTCCTGGCCTACGAGGGCTGACCAATGAAGGAGCTATTTGAATATCGAGTCGTCGTGAACCCGGAGAAGGAGGACGGAGACCACCGCCACGTCGCAAACGGCGAGATCTTCTCATCGTCTCCGGAGCAGGTGCGGACAACTGCGCTCCTTACGCACGCAACCGAGCTTGTCAACGGGGAGGAAGATCGAGTCCAAGTGCTCGTGCGTCGATTTCGAGGATGAGCCGGCGCTTGCTTCCGGGGGACTCATCCCCGGTGGCCTCATCTTCAATCCGCCCACCGTTTTCCCAAACGGTCTGAACATCCCAATCACTCCCAGTTACGGAACCGAAATCACTTTCGCCAACTGCACCACAACATGAGCACTCAACCTGAACCCAAGCCCGGCTGGTCAACGACCGAAGCGGGCTTCACCGGACTCGGAGGCGGCGCAATCTTCGAGATGGGCCGTCAAATCCTCGCCGCCGACATGGACGACTTGGCAAAAGGCATCGCCCTCGCCGGTTGCGCACTCGGCATGGCCTGGGTCGTTGGCCGTTACACGGTCGCGCGTACGCAAATCAAGAGCGGGGGTGAGTCGTGAAGGCGATTACGCTCAAGAGCATTGTCTGCTCCCCGGGCTACTGGGTCGCCATCGCAGGGGGAGCAATCACGGTTGCGATCCTGATCTCCTGCCAAGCACTCTCCCAGCCCCTCCCCCCTGACCCGACAACCGGCGAGGTCCCCCAGGTCCCGAACGAAGGCATTGACCTGACCGTGCCCGTGGACCTTGACGGCGACGGGCAAGACGAAGGCTCCGTAGGAATCGTTCTCCCGCCCCCTGTCGAGAGCGAGACCCGAGACGCCACCACGGGCGACGCGATCATCGATGTCGCCGCAGGCGTAGGCGGAGCCGTATCAGGCAACCCGTTCCTGTGGGCCAGCCTCGCGCAGCTCGCGCGTCTCGGCATGGGCCTCTTCTCGCGCAAGAAGCAGGTGGCTCCCGCGTGATCGGAGTCGAGCGCAAAGCGACATGGGCCCGGGGGGAGCGCTTCGCCTATTGGCTGGCGGCCTTCCGGGTACAGGGACAGCTCCGCCGTGCCCGCTTCTACGAGAGGCGTCATGGCAAAGCCGGGGCTCGAAGGGCAGCGAAGGCGCGGCTTGCCGCGTGGGAAGAGGAGCACAAGCAGAAGGAAAAGGAGAAGACGCAGTAATGGCAACTCGCAAACTCAAGCCCGGCACTTGGACCGTCCCCGTCCGGTGGGACCTTCACAGAGACCCGCGCGTGGAAGACTTGGCCGACGAGCTGAATCTCCCCTCTGCGTGCGCAGCAGGACTCCTGGTCGTCCTGTGGGGCTACGTCAGCTACCACCACGACGATCTGAGCACCCCCTACCAGTGGGGCCGAAAAGCCGACCGGGTTTCGGTTGCTCAGCGCATCGACCGGCTCGTCGGAGTCAATGGTTTCGCCATCGCTGCGGAGTCCGTTGGGTGGCTCCAACTCTCCGCTGACGGAGCAGTCGTGCTGCCCGGGGTTGCTCGGTACATGCAAAGCAGGTCTGAGTTTGAGCTTGCCGTTGAGTCAAAACGGGAGCGCGACCGTGATCGACAGCGCGAGCAGCGTCGCAAAAGTGGACAGTCTGAGTTATCAACAAGTCGTCAACAAAGCGTCGATTCTGGCTCACCAGACGGTTTTGTCGCAAGCGATGTCACGTGTGACGTCACAGCTTTGTCTTCTCCCTCTCCCTCTCCTTCTTTAACCAAGAAAGAGGGCAGGCCAAAACCACGGGTCTCGAAGAGCCCAGAGCGAGCGCTCAAGGCCGAGTTGGCCGAGCTGCTTCCCGAGCTGGGGATCTACTGGACTCGGAACCAGGTCGCGCTTCCAGAGAGCTTGCTAAGTGACCCACCGATCTTAATCTGGGTGGAGAAGTTCCTGACCAAACAGGCCACCCCGCCGAAGGCATGCGCGCTCCAGGGTTGGCTGGAAGAAACCGTTCGGCTCTCGGTCGTTCAGAAAAAACGCATGCGGGCCTACCACGCCTGGAAGTGCGCAGCCAACGACGGCTGGACCAAGCCGGGCTGGAATCACCGAACAACCGAAGACGCGATCAAGGCCGAGCCGGAGCCCTCTTTGCTGGACTTTGAGCAGAAGAAGGTCGATGCGCTTAGGCCAGCCGGCGATCGCTACATCGCAGCCCACCAACGCCTGAAGGTGGCCCATGCCGGTTGAAGCTCCCCCCATCGCGGCATCCACCGATCCCGACCCGTGGCTCCTCGCCGCGGTCGTCTGGGACGACGAGGGCGACCCTGGCGCGGGGCGCGGGCCTGGTGCTAGCTACGGCGCTGCCGAGGAGCTTGAGGCCGAGGACTTCCTGCCTCGCTGGCACGCGATCTGGAGGGCCGTGCAGCGAGCGCACGAAGTCGACCCGAAGCGCCAAGACTTCCCGGTCGCCGTGCAGCGCGAAGCCTGTCGCGACATGAGCGAGGCCGAGGCCACCCGCCGGCTCGTGGACCTCTTCGAACTCGCCCAGCAGCACAGCCACCGCCTGACCTTCGTCGATGTCCGAGCCCAAATGATCCGCGAGCGCTCGACCCGATCAAGAACCACGCTGGCCGCTAACGGGGTAGCTCAAGATCTCGGATCGAAGCATCCCGACCTGTACGCGCTTGGTGATGCGGCCTCGGATTTGGAGGGCATCGCCGCAGACGTTCGCGCAGCGGGCCTCACGAGCGACACCGACCTTCCCGGGTTGACCCTCGACGACGACGGCTTGGCCCTCAAGTGGATTCCCACTGGCTGGTTCGACTCGACCAAGGGCTTCGAGGATGACGGCTCGCTGGTAATCGCTGGGGCTCGCACCGGAGGCGGCAAGTCGACGGTCGCCCTCAACCTCGCGCGGCTTTGGTTCGAGCAGCCGGAGGAAGCCGGTGCGGTCGTGTACTGGTCCTGCGAAATGGGGCGCCGAACGCTTACCCGCAGGCTCTTGGCTTCCGTAGCGAGGGTGCCTGAAGAGGAGTGGGATCGACCCGGCAACCAGGCCGCCATCCGACAGGCCAAGGGCCGTTTTACCGAGTACGGCGAACGCCTGATCCTCTTCGGTCCGGACGATGCGAGCTTCGACATCCGCACGATCACGAACAGGACTCGAGCTATTGCGCACAGGCGCAAGGTCGGCTTGGTGATCGTGGACTACGGACAGCAAGTTCAGGTCCGGCACGAGCGCTGTTCAAACGATGTCGAGCGACTGACCCGGGTTAGCAACGACCTGCAAGCACTTTCGCGGGAGCTTCACTCCGTCGTCTTCGTGCCCGTGCAGCTCAATCGCAATGCATCGGGCGTGGACGCCGAGCCGCGCCTTGAACACATCCGACAGTGCGGGGCCTTCGAGCAAGACGCCGATCAGGTCTGGATCATGCACCACGAGGATCGCGGGCCAGCGCGCCGCATCCTGACGGTCAACCGGGCGAAAATGCGAAACGGTCAGCCGAGCGCCTTTGACCTCTCTTGGGACATGCGCCTTTGCTTGCTGGAAGACCAATCGCCTGACCGACTCAAGGCTGTGCATTCACAGGAGTTCATCTAGTGGATGAGCCCAAGCACATCGGGGAAGTCATCGGCGAGGTCTTCGAGGATCTGCCCGCGGCAATCAGTGGCGAGCTTGACCACCGAGAGAAGCCGGAGCCGTTCGACGAAACCCGCTACCGAAGACTGCGGCGTCTGCACGCCCCCTACGGCGAAAGCGAATTCCCCCATCGCAAAAAGCGCACAGCGAAGCGACTGCGCGAGCACATCCTGACGGTCGTGGACGCCATGTACGCGCGAGACCAGGAGGTAGTCGAGGTCCGTGTCGTCTTCTTCAACCTCTATCGCTGCGCCATGCGGGGCAAGACCGCCGACGGATACGTTTCGCACAACATGCACGCGAGCACGATCGCGAGTATGGAGTCCCGGGGCTGGATCACGCGCACGCGAATGTTCCGCGGACTCCGATTCTACGACATCGACATGGCGAAGGTGATGGCGTGAAAGACCTCCTGTCGATCATGGAAGATGCTCGGCCCGACCCGAGGCGGAAGCACGGGACGGTGCTGGACCAAGCCGCGAAGCGAGAACTCAAGGGCATCCACTACCAGGAAACATCTCGCGAGGCGTGGGCGAGCTTCATGCCAAAGAGTGCCACGACGGATGCGGCAATCATCGAGCACATAGACCGCTCCGGAACGAAGGGGATGGCTGATTGCGAAGTGGAGGCGGCCACGGGAATCTCTCACCAGACCGTCTCCGGTAACCGAAGGCATCTAGTGGAACGCGGACTGATAAAGCCCACGAACACATTCGGGAGAACGAAGTCTGGCCGTAAAGCAATCCGCTGGGTGTGCGCTTGGCACTTCGACCCAAAGATCCATGCAAACCGAGAGGGCGCATAGTGGCATCCCGACAGCTCAAGTGGCGCCCCAAGAGAGGCGCCCGAATCAAGGTCTCCCCGAAAGACGAGCGCACCCGCGGCGAGATCGTCTTCGACTCCAAAAAGGAAGCGAGGTATTGGGACGAGATGCAAGTCCTCAAGCGGACCGGAGAAGTGTTGATGGTACTGCGACAAGTCCCTTTCGATCTCCCCGGTGGCGTCAAGTACCGGCTGGATTTCCAAGTATTCTACGCCGATGGAAACGTCGAGTTCGTTGACGTCAAGGGCATGCGCACCGAGGTCTACAAGATCAAGAAGAAGCAGGTCGAAGCGTTGTACCCCATTCAGATCGAGGAGAGATGACCACCCCCCTCCTAGTCAACCGCGAACAGCTCGCCGAACTCCTCGGGGTATCGGAGGGCACTATCCGCAAGCTCGAAATACACGCTCGCCTGCCAGGACGGGTGCGCCTGACGTCTAAGCCGCAATGGGCTGTAAACGAAATCCGCGCATGGGTGGATGCTGGGTGCCCCGCGAAGAACGAGTGGGCGCGACTTCGGAGCGAGTCGGCATGAGCACCGCAGAGGGCACAGCAAAGATGCTGGACGAGATATGCGAGCGGTGGTTTCGGCTGCCGGACGAGGATCAGCGAGCACTGCTGACCTACGCGCGCATGGCCGACAAAGGCGCGGTGTCTAGGCCCGCCGTGGACTACAGCGATGCGAAGGGTAAGACGCCGAAGCGATGAGTCCCAACCCCTTATTCGTCCAGGCACCCCCCACGCTAGCGGGCTGGTACCCAGTCATCCGATCGGAGGGGCACTCGTGGGAGCCGTTCTATTTCTCAAAGGACTCGGGCAAGAAGTGGATCTGCTTCGAGGGCGATCACGCGGACACCTGGGACTCGTACGTGCGCGACGGCGCGCTTGTCAACCACACTCGATTGGAGCCGAAATGACCCTGCAAAAAAACACCGTCGTCGATGGGCGACACCTGCCCGCGTATTCGCCGACGACACTGACGCTCCTGTTTGTCTACGCCTTCACCGATGAGCATCCGTGGCGGGCGTGGGTTCTTGGTGCTGTCGGGATGCTTGTTGTGATCCGATGGCTCATGTGGCTCTCCTCGCTGGCGGAGAACACGGCCGAGCCGGAGTGGAAGCGGGAGGGTGGACGGTGAGTCGGCTAAACTGGAAGCAGGCGCAATCTCTGGTGTCTGACAATCCATGCAAGTCTCTGCCCACAATAATCCTCGAAGTCCAGGAGCGCACGGCGAGGGAGTGTGCGGGGATTGCGGCTAAACGGGACGCTGACGCCTGCAACGCCGACGTGAGGCTTACCTCTGCATACATCTCCGCAGAAATTGAGGCCGCCTACCTCACCGAAGAGGAGCAGCGCCCCACTGTGCATGAAATCGTCGAGGACGCCAGAATGGGCGTGGCCGGGGACGTTCCCCCGTCGGGCCTAGATATCCCAATGCCCAAGTGTAAGCCAGCGCGAGAAGAAGAGGAGCCTGAGAAGCTCTGGCGGCACAGCCTAAAGTGGGACGGGGTTCGCAATAGGTGCTCCCACTGCGGCTGCGCGGTCCCCCTGTCTGTCGCATCGGTATCAAACGAAGGTGAGTGCCCAGGCCCGGAGCACTTGAGACGCAAGGAAGAGTTCAGCGGTACGCGCAAGCCCGAGTCCGTCTGGCTATCCGTTTTCAGGGAGGCAATGCGCGCCGGACTCGAACTAGGTTGCGCAATGAGATTCGCAGACGAGGCGGATCGTCACGAATCAAAGTGACCACCAAGTGCCCCCACAGCGGCTTCGCAAGAGTCGCCCTTTGCTCAAGTGCCGACGAGCCCTACGGCTGCGTCAACTGCGGGTACTGCGGTCAGTTCATGGGGACAGTGGAGTACGGCGCTGCTTACAAGGCACTACGCCTAGCCAAAGAAACAGATGGGCGCGTCGAGTTCGTAAGCCGCGAACTGCGCGTCTTTCCCGACCCGGAGAAAGATACAGATGGGTAAGCGCAACAGCGGGTGGTACAGAAAGCGGAACGAACAGGCTCGGGAGTGCACCCAGGCGCGGGCTATCGTCGGCATGGGCACTGCCACGTCGAACCTGCTCGCAATGGCGCAGAGGAAGGCCCAAGCCGAGCTGATCGCGGAAAAGGGCTTGAAGCGGTGGAACCGACTGTGCGCAACGACCCGCGCTCTGGAGATCGGGAGGCGGATTCGGACTAGCCGGGCGGAGGCGCTGAAGAAGTTCGAGGATGTGGCTTGATCCTGGATCGGCCAGGCCACGGTAGGATCCGACCATGAGGATCTTCCACGCGACCTACACGAGCAAGGGAGAAACCAAGACCTGCCAGGGCTTCACCGTCTCGTTTTACGACAGAAATGGACGCGAGAGGCGATGGGGCGCAGGGCGACACAGGGCAGTCGCGGAGTTGGCTGCACGAATGCTGCTGAGGCTCGACTCGATGGCTGAGGCCGGCCTGGTTCCGGACGCCCCCATTGTTGATTGGATATCTAGGCTGCCGCCAAGGAAGGTCAACCTATTGCAGAGATGGGGCCTCATCTCAACGGAGCGCACGGCGGCCCTGGCCCCTATCAAGGAGCACGTCGATCGCTGGCTCGAAACGGTTGCCTTTGAGGGCGCGTCGGATCGACACGTAGCTCAAACGAAGAAGCGCGTCGATCGGTTGCTGAAGGAGGCGAGTGCTTCCCGGTGGTCTAGCATAACGACAACGGCAATCACGCGGGCACTGGGGAGGCTGAAGAGTGAGGGAGCCGGAAGGGAGCCCAAACCCCTGTCTGCCCGCACACAGGGCTATTACGTCCAGGCGCTAAGGCAGTTCTGCCGCTGGATGGTGCGCGAGGGCTTTGCCTCTTCCGATCCGCTTGTGTCCCTCGGGAAGCCGACATCAAGCCAAGACTTTGAGCGACGCGCATTGACCGAGGAAGAGATCCGAGCTCTGATCCTGTCTGTCGATGGCGAACGCGCCCTGCTATACCGACTCGCTACGGAGACGGGTTTTCGCAAAGGAGAGTTGCGCGCCCTCCAAGTGCAGCATCTTCACCTTGCCGAAACAGGAAACGCCTGGGTTGAGATCCCGGGCGCCAAGACGAAGAACAAGAAAAAGGCAAGGCTCCCCCTCCTCGCCTCAACCGCAGAGCTTCTTCATGAGCACACCAAAGGCCAAAGACCGGAGGCTGCGGTTCTGGCGCTGCCCAGGTGGTTCAAGTTTGCGGTGCATCTCCGGGCAGACCTTGAGGCTGTCGGCGTCGATGTGGCGGACCACGTGGCCGGGCGGGTCGACTTCCATTGCCTTCGAGTGAGCTTTGTCACCCGGCTGGCGGATCTCGGTGTGGACCTTCACACACTCCAGGGCATGGCCCGCCACGAGGACTACAAGACCACAAACAGACACTACGTGAAGCTCCAGGATTCGAAGAAGCGCGCCGCGCTGGAGCTGCTCCCCCCGCTCGATGGCGACAAAAAACGCCAAGATACGCGCCAAGCTCAATCTTCGGAGCAATGAGGGATCCTAGGAAACACTCCAAAATCGGCCCTCAGAGGGTCAAGGAGTGGGGTGAGCGAGGGGAATCGAACCCCCGACCTCCGGAACCACAATCCGGCGAAGGGTCGCCGCAGGCTCCACGGTGAAGCCTGGAATGGGCCTCACGAGCCCCAATGCGCACATGGCGACACCAGCAGGCCGCCAAGCCTCGTCCGGTTGAGATTAAAAAGCGCCAAGATTCGCGCCAAGATTTTCTATAGGACTTTGCGACTTACAAGCACCCTCCGAGCGTTTCCGTCGCTCCATATGGAGTGTCCCGCATCCGCGCGTCAACCACCGTTCTCCTTCAACCCCTGGACCACCTGCCAAAGAATGTAGACGGCCAGGGAACCGAAGATCTTCAGCCCCGTGTTGCGAAGCGACCTGTTGGTCTCAGCCGAGTCGGCGGCCAGCTTCTCCAGAACTTTGACCCTACCTAGAACCCCATCCTTCCCATGCAGGGTGTCCGCGTTCCGATGGGCGTGCCGGCTGGTGCTACTGAGGGTCCCCCGGTCGATGATCGCCTCGGCCTTGATGTCTGAGATTGCCGCGCCTGCTGACGCGATTCGCTCTTGCATTTCTTCTTGGTCCTGTTTGTGCCGCTCGATACGTTCGTGGAGTAGCTCTAGGCTGGGGATGTCGCTCATGCTGAAACGATGTACCAAAGGCCGTCGGTCGAGTCGTAAGAGACCGTGACGCGGTTGTATTGGGCAGAGAGTGCGTAGGTGCCAGCTCCGTCGATGTTGTTTCCGTTGCCGTCAACGGTCACGGCGTTGGCAGACGAATCGGTCTTCTTGACCGTGTAGGTGTCCCCATCCGATGGAGTCGCCGGCAGCGTCACCGAAAAGGCCGCTGTGGTCGCGTCCGCCAGCACCATGTCGGCATTCTTCGCGAGCGTCACCGCCGTCGAGACGTGCAGGTTTGTGGCAAAGCCGATGGCGGCCATGTCGGCGTCATACTTTGCGGGGAAGTCGCTTCCAGGGCCCGTAGGAACCAACGATGCAGTCTTGGCGATGTCGCTCATTAGGTTGCTCTCCTCTTTAGCTCGATTTCGACGAAGACTTGCCCGGTAACGGTCCCAGATGTGCAATACACAAAAAGGGCATCGTCTGCATCAAAGTCCAAGTCCGTGGCAGTGCCGCTGGCAACTCGGCTAGCTGTAACAACCATGTTGTCATGCTGGGTGACTGTGGCTGCTGGTGTAGTTTTCCGAATTTGGTAGGTTCCCGTGGATGTGTTCTTGCACCTAACCGCGAAGCCAACAGCGGTACAGTCCCACTTGAGCGGCCAGCCTGCGCCGCCACCACCGGCCTGGCCGTGAATGAGCCCCGCCTGGTTGATGGACCAGTTATTCTTGGCGCAGGAGAAACTCACCTTGTCCGTGTAGGAGAGCCACTTAGAGCGGGACGAGTCGTAATAGAATCCCGCCTTCAGGTCTGTTCGGTAGAACGACTGCCCCTCGGACGGAACGCCTGGAAAGCTGGTCCCGCTTGCGCCATGGGCGATTGCTTCGCCGATGTCTGTCACCGCCAGGCCGCCAGCCCCATAGTAGGGCAAGGTCCCGCTTGTGAATGTGGCTATCGTGACGTCGCCTGCATTCGGCCGCGCAACCATTGTGTTGGCGCCCATCGATAGTTCTGTGACACTTCCAATCGATGCACCTGTCGCCAGAACCCGGTTTGCCCCCACGGCAGCCCACGCATTCGCCAGGATTGCGTCCCCTGTGAGTGCTGTCGGCGGCCCCGTTCCGGAAGCAACGCCGCGACCGATCATCTCGCCCTGCGCCATGTTCGCCAATTTGGCAAGAGCAAGGGACGCATTTGCGATCCTGGCCGCCGCAAGAGTTCCGGTTGTCAGGTCTGTTGCCGATCCACTGAGCGCTACAGCAGCCAGCTCGGTTGTGTCGAGGGTCGTCTCAATCCAAACAGCCAGGGTCGCCATGGCGTCAACACACCGATACGCCTCGTCGGCCGTGATGTCGACCCAGATAGACCCGACCTCAAAAACACCGTTGCCCGAAGTGTTGGCGCTGTCGTCGTTGCCTGTCGGCGCAGTAGTCGCGTCAATCTTGTTCGCGCCACCAAGCAGAGCCGCGAGCTTGCTCTTTTCGGCATCCGTGAAGGCGTTTGTGTCGGCCTCACCCTCGTACGCGACCTTGATCTCCGCGCCGGTCTGGTCGTCCGTATAGCCAGAGTCATTCGTGAGAGCGCTTACGTTGTCGCCAGGCTGCAACGCGCTAGCAATGGCTGTGCGCTCTGCGTCGGTCAGGATCTTGGTGGTCGCCCCCTCGACCATGTTGTCCATGTCAAAAGCGTCCCCGGCGACCACGGTCGGATCGTAGGTGGCCGCAAGCATGTCCCCCGATCCGCCTCCTGCTGCCGGTTTCAAGCCACTAACAGGGCCAGGGATTCTAATCCGCTCGGTCATTTGGGGGTGAGCGTGTTCGAGTAGCCGGAGATGGTGACGACGTTCGTGGTGCCCGGCTTCGCCTTGACGGTCAGGCCGTTTTGCAGCGTCATTCCTGGGCAGACAAGCGCGGTTTCGTGTGCGCCAAGGGAATGGTGTTGCTCGTCACCAGGCGAAGAAGTGCCACCCAAGTACAGCGCCAGAGTCACCGATGAAGAGCTGGTGTTCGAAGCCCAGATCCACACTTCCTCCATTACCCCAGCGTCAGCCGAGACCGTGTGAACGGCATCGCCAGATCCCGTGGTGGTCGCCAGGAGGATGGGGCGCCCGTCGGTTGACAAGGAAAGGACGCTGCGGCTGTGGGCGTATTGGCTCAACGGAAAACCCCTATGGCGAGATGGTCATCTGGCTGCTCGTGGACGCGCGTGTATCGCACGGCCATGCGGTCCACCCTGGCGTTGTAGTCCATGCTCGGCCTCTCGATCCCGAAGGTGACGTCGGACGAGCGCAGCGCGTATTTCCCGGGGATGAACTTGCGCGAAGCCGCGGAAACCGAGGAGCCAACACCGTGCGCCAGGCTTAGCGATAGAGTCGCATTCGGCGTCTCTCCGGGCAGCGTCCAAAGAGGCCCCTCCCAGGTCCAGCGCTGGTTTTCCATCGAGTTCCAGGCCCCCATCTCTTCCCATGTCCTAGGGTGGATCTGGTACGCCTCGACGAAGATTTGCGCGTAGACTTCCTCGGGCTCCGGAAGGGTGTTCGGGCTGAATGCGTAGGAAGCTGAAAGGCCCGCGCCGGTGAAGCCAAGATAGGCCGTGCGCTCGAGCGGAGGGTCACCGACGGGAACGGGCGTGACCGA
This sequence comes from Planctomycetota bacterium, assembly GCA_021776775.1. GTDB lineage: Bacteria > Planctomycetota > UBA8108 > UBA1146 > JAJFFE01 > JAJFFE01. The sequence continues at coordinate 22,480 of JAJFFE010000064.1, forward strand.
AAGGCTGGTCTTGGTGCCCGACCATGTGGTCCCCGAGTCCTCCTGGTTCGACTCGTATGCGATCTGCCCGGAAGTATCCACGACATCCGCATCGAAGCTGAGGCGCCCTGCCTTTGACGGTCGGCCCATGCTGTCAATGGATCTGAATACGAGATCGGGTGCGGCCCTTCCGATGTCATTCGTGGGTCCGGATGCCCACTGATCCACCACAAGATAGCCCTGGTCCGCTGGCGCCGATCCAACGGGGGTCCCTAATATCCACCCCCCCATCCGAACCTCGACCGTCTTCGCCATACTGACGCTAGCCGAGTCCCACTGGATGTAGAGCAGCTCGCCGGAGATCGTGGCGGAAAGCCCCGTCGGAGCGGCAAGAGCCGGGCCGAAGCCGCCGGCAGAGCCATGGACACTCTGCGCAGCGGAGAGCGAGCGGCGCGTACCCTCTCGCGTCACCTCCTGCAAGCGCACTTGGTACTCGGTCGCCAGCTCCACGCGCTCCGACGGGAGCACGAACGATGTAGCGGGGTGCGCGGCCTGGCCCACGAGCTCCAGACCATTCCCGTCCGAATCCGCCAGCCACACCAAGACCGAGGCGACCGAATCCTTCGAGGTCGGCGCATAGGTCCAAGAGACCCGAAGCGATGCCGTTACACGGCCATCCGACCCGATCACCGTGTCGTCATCCAGGTCCAGGTTCTCCACGCCAGCACCCAGGCTGCCCCTACCAGCCTCCGGTGCGCTGACCGACTCCGCATCCTCAAGGTCATCGATCTCGTCGTCGTAGACAGCGGAGTCGTACTGGAGGCAGCGCACCTTGCGACTCTTGCTCGCCAGGTCGAACGTCACGTCCATCGCCTGGAATTCCCTGGTGCTCAGCGCCGTTTCCCCCCATGCGTAGATCGAGTGTTTCGTCGGCGTGAATGAGAGGGGGGCGTCCAGGGTGATTGTCTCGCCGGAGAGGTATGTGCCCGCTGTCAGGCCGGTGACCGCTACCGTCTCGATCGTGCCTGTCGCGGATTCCCGTATAGTGACCTCGTATTCAGTGAGAGACGCCACCACGACATCGCGGTCCAGGTAGAGCGTTTGCGCATCGGGGGAGTCCTGGATCAGCCGACCCGAATCCCCCCACTGCGGAACATCATGGGAAGCGAGGATCCCGTCCCCGATTTGGTATCCAATGCCGTCCGGTCCCACGCTGAACTCGGCATAGCGCTTGAGCAGCCGGAAGACGTTCAGGTCGTACTTGATCTGCCGGGCCACCTGGGAGCGACGGGTCACGCCCTCAAGGCTCAGCCTGCGCGTGCGCACGGCGTCCGCTATCGCGGGGTTGATGACATCGGGCGCATAGTCCTGCTCTTGGTCCGGATCGAAGTTTGAATCCCGATCCAGGAATTGAACGATCTCGTGATTGAATCGAGACTCCGCACCGCTTGCCGACTGACGCCAAGATCCGCGTACAATATTCCCCATCGTCACGGCGTGGGACGGTGCTCTCGGTGCATCCCAGAACACACTCAGTCGGTCACCGGGAAACAGAGGGATTCCTCTAGCCGATTGAGCTACGCGCAGAGTCGCGTCTTCGAACGGGAAGTCGTCTCGGTCAAACACGCCATCGAAGCGCATTCGGCGCTCGAACCTAGCGGCCTGGATGGTGTCCGTTGGCGGGTTGTAGATGCTAGTCGTCGCCTCGGCTACCGCGAGCCCGACACGAATCAGATACACGTTGTTGATCGAGTTGAAACCGATCGAGCCGATGGGTAGCGCGATGTCCTCTTTGGCTGTGAGCCAGGCGGGAGCGCTACCGTCCAGGTCCGTATCAGAAACGGTGAACCACTGGAGTCCGTTTAGGTCGCTGCCCAGGTCGCCGGATGTCGCGACCGCCCCACTCTTTTCCCAGCCCAGCGGGTAGGTGTCCCCGTCTACGTCGATCTGCATGAACCCGTTGGGGAAGATCGAAGTGGCCGCGCCAATGCTGACCGCCACGATGTCGCGCCGACCCTTTCCGTCGTAGACCAACTCATCGCAGTAGTCAGCAAATCCCTTGATCTTCAGCCAGTCGATCTTGGGTGCAGGGTAGACGGCGGTCCCCGTGAGCTCTGTATCGGTCCCCATGTCGGACAAGACCCACGCGGGGTTTCCACTCCACGCCCTGACCGTCACTGGATTGACCGGATCCACTCCGTCCCAGATGTTGCAGAGCTTGCCCTTGACTGGAACACGAATCAGGGGAGCCGAGCCCGAGAGCTGGTCCGTCGCCTTGACCTTCACTGCCAAGAGCGCGCACCCGGGATAGCTGAACGGCTCGAACTCGGTCAGGATGACATTCGACCAAACGGCCTGATCCTGCGCGAATTGCCCGGTGGCCTCGGCATTGATGCGCTGGAGGTCGATTCGGTAAAGGCCGCTCCGCGGGGTACCGCTCGATGATCCAGAGACGGGGCCCGTGCCTGTGGTTGAGATCGTGGGCGATCCGACCGTGGTCAGGTCGTTGGAGCCCACGAAGTCCGTAAAGTCCACGTCGAAGTGCCACCCCGCAACGATCCCCACCTCTGCCGTGGTCGCCGGACCCGTGCCACGAGATAGGAACTCGGTCACCGAGAAGGCGCGCTGATAGACCACGCACTCGTCGATGTTGCCCTCGATCGAAGTAGAGTCGCTCTGGTTCCGGCCCACCCTTATCTGCTGCGTGCTGTCCCATACCGGCCTCTGTGTTGACTGCACAGTGATCGTGGCCCCCAATTGCGCCTGGTCAGCCCAGAAGAATATCTCGCCCGATCCGTCGCTGTTTTTGTTCGCCTCGTACGAGAAGGCACAGAAAACCCAGTCGCCGGGGGATGTTCCTCCCGGTGTGATCGTTGCCGGCGCCATTGCCTGCGCGAACCCTGTGCCCCCCTGTTGGGCCTGGTGCACGACCGTTCCGTCTCCGCCCTTGAACTGCAAGGCTAGGCTGGGCGACGGAATGGCAGATCCGTTGACTATGACGGTGGTGTCCGACTGCTCCACGATGTTGAACTCAAAGCCAAGCGTGTTCGCGTTGTCGAACTGCCCAAAGATCGGGTGCACCGTGCCACCCTGGACATCCAGGCGCGTGCTGGCAGCATCGAGGGAATAGCGCAACCTCACCCATGCGTAGACCGTGGCCGCGGTCGCGTCTGGGCTCTGCTCGACAATCCCCGTGGTCGTGGCTGGACCCTGGCAGTAGTCCCCAGCCGATGCGGCAATCAGGTAGTTGCCAGCGGCGGGCGGTCCGAAGTCCAGCACGTCGATGAACTGGAAGGGGAACTGCACGTCGAATTGGACACGCAGGCTGGAAACGATGTCGGGGAAAGGGGGCAGGACGATGAAGTCGGAGGTCGGCGTGCCCCCGCCATCCACCTGCACGTACCGAGCTTGGATCCTCACCGTCTGGTTTGAGACGCTGCCACTGCTGCCGACGTTGAAAAGCCCCTGCGGGAAGTTGACGATTGGCGTTGCCTGGTCAGCCGGCGAGCCCATTGTGTAGCTGACCTCGGTGTCCCACTTCGTGATCTCTGGATCGGAGGCAGTGTAGACACCAGAAGCGGCCTCGACGTTTGCCGCATCCGTCGACTCAAGCAGCGTTGACTCAACTCCGAACTGCTGCTGAGCCAGCTCGAAGCCCGGGATGGTCGCCTGCTCCGGAGTCCCCATCCGAACGTAGCACTCGACATCCGCCAGGTTCTCGGCGGGTTGATTGTCGATCTGGAGTCCCACCGGCAAGTCCCCCGCCGCACTCGTGAAAGGACCGCCGTCGGCGCTGATCCCCCCAATCTCCTGGACCTGGTGCCCAGCCAGAGCGATCAACGTGTAGAGGAACGAATCCGTGGGCTGGGAAACGGCCTGCACGAATCGGTTGATGACGAGGCCAGCGACCGAGATGTCGCCATAGACGACCGGCAGGGCAGCACCCGAGTAGTCGGTGTTGGCCGTGATTCCACCGAATCCATAGTAGCGGCTGTCTTGTTCTCCCGGGACAGGCGGCTTCTCGTCACCACCAGTCAGGGCCTTGACCGCGTAGGAAAAAAGAAGGGCATTGATTAGGTAAGAGCCCAAGAAGGCCGCGGAAGCGACAACGCCGCTGGCCGTGAAGACCGACTGCCCTAGAAAGGTGAATGTGGTCGCTTCAATGCCCGTGACCTTGATCGAGTACGAAAGCAGATCCCCGTCCACCACTGCTTTGCCCCACCCGTCCCCATCGACCTCCACGCCATTCCTGGTGCAATTCAGGCTGCCAGGGTCCAGGCCAATAGGCGCCAGGTCTTCAGGTGTCGTGCCACCCACCCAGACAGACTCCCACTCTTCCCTATCCTGGGGGTCGAAGGGGTTTCTGTGGTAGACGATTCGGATCACTGGAAGGCGGAGCGAAGCGCATGACCTGAAGGACCCCGTGGATCCCATGGATGGGCCTCGAAAAGACTCCCACCGCCGCCGCCGACGTTAGGGCTGTTCCGTAGTAGCCTCCAGATAGGGCCACATCGACGTGGGTTGCAGCTCCCACCCCCTTGGGGTCTGAGACGATCACGTCCATGGCCTCCGCCCCCCTCCCGTCGGTATCGACCAGGCGCCAAAGCTCGTGCATCCCAGGCCCCCCGCGGGCAGCACCGTGCACGTAGTCCTCCAGGCTGTGCCCGAGGATCACGTCGACCACCCCAGCGCAATCGAGCCCTTCAGTGGGGTCGGATGAGCCCTCGAAGTACTCGATCCCCAGGAGCCGGGTCCAGTCTAGGCCCCCAGGCCACTGCGACGCGGGATGCCCCGGAAGAATCCGCCCAGCTTGGGGTGCATTCGCGCCAGTCCGGCGGCGACCTCGCTGTCTCCGTGTGCCGTGCATCCGTTTGGTCCGTTGTAGGTGAAATCACAGGTCGGCAAATAGGCGCCGTCTGTGGGGGCGACAAAGTACTGGCAGAGGGGTCCCGCATAGACGTGCCTGCACCTGGAGCGAAGTGCCCTGTGGGGAGGGAACTGCCTGCGGTAGAGGCTAAAGAGGCCGGCGCTCAAGACGACATTTCCCTCGGCGCTGTCCGACGAAATGACCTTGCCGGACCACGCAAACGCAGGCACCCCCGAGTTGAGACGGGAGCGGTGCACGAGAGCCACGTCGATGGGTTGCCCGATCAGGTCGTCGTACTGATCTAGCGCAGCCTGGAGTTCGCGCGTCACGTTCTGGGCTGTGAATCGCACGTCACCTCCGCCACCCTGACTGTCTTGCTTGATCGGTTCGACCCCGAAGTCGAAGGGGTAGTAGGGAATTGGATCGCCCGTGCTGGATTGACCGAACTCAACCGATTCCTTGTTGTTCACGAAGCGATAGCGCGTGGGTGGAGCCGTCGGGATCTCCACGGACATGAGCAGAAACCAGGGCTCTTGCTGGCTCAGCTTGTTCGCTTGCGCGACCTCTGCGGGGTTGAGAGGCACTAGAACAGCTCCACGAGTTGGAAGGATGTCCCGAAGACAGTGGGCGCAGTCTGCGGTCGCGAAAGCGTGTCCTCGACCATGGCAACCTTGATTGTCACGCCCTTGCTGTCGATGAAGTTGAAGGCCCCCTCGATGCCCTGGTGATCGTCGAACCACTCCTCAAGGGAATGGTGTTCTCTCGGCGTGCTGGCCTGCTTATTGAACGAGAAGACGCGGCGCACGTCCGGCAGTCCATCCGATCCGACGTGCAGCGACTCAGCATATTTGTGTCCGGACTCGAAGGGCACAGTCTGCGACTCCACCGGATAGTCAACGGTGACCCCAAACTCTGGGTCCAGAATGTCGTTGATCGTCCCCACTGCCGTCCCCTCCCCCTGCACAGCGATCGTGGCCTGATCGTTGGGCGGAGTGCCAGCCGCGACGTGCAGTGTCTCCTCGGTCCAATCGTCCATCGTCGTTGTCGTCACGCTGCCCGAGGCGTGAATCATCACGAGGCCCTCGCCTTGGCCTTGAGCGACCTTGCCAGACGACGAGTCAATCACAACCCCAGCGCCGCTGACGGTTATCCCATTTGCCCCGACACCCAAGAGCCCAACAGCCGCGGCGTTGATCGTCACGACCATCTCCACGGGCGCGTTGTTCGGATCGGGGGAGCCGTCCACCGGGTAGATGTCGAAGTCCAGGGTGAAGTCCGCGCCCGCCGTCCAGAGAGGCGTTCCGGTCACGAGCTCGGCGCACTTCAGCGGGGTTCCGGACGTGGCGCCGCTGTAGCGGAATAGTTGGACGATGAAGAGGTTTGTGCCCGCATTGTATTGAGCGAGGGCTAAGTACCCCTTGAGCATCGGAACCTCAGTATTGGAAGCGGGAGAGGCGGCATAGACCGGATCCGACCAGGAGCCTCGAAGAAGGATCCCGCCGAACTGCCGCCCACTCCCTGAGCTTGCGAGGTTCACCGTCGCCGATCGGTGCTGGAAAACCTGATCCCCGGCTGGCCGCTGCGACAGGGAGACGCACTGCTCGATCCCCGAGCCCGTGCCTGTGAACCTCACATCTTCGCCCGCTGCGTCGAATCGAAGTTTGACCGCGCCCGTGCCGTTGGATGTCGTGCCGGTGAAGGCGAACTGATCGGAGGAGAATGCGCCCTGCAACCCCAAGCCTGACTGCCCCAGGGTGTCGGGTCCGTAGGTGTCTGAGAAGTGAGGGCCGAGCCTCTCCCACTCGTCACGGAAGTAGACGCTTGATGGTGCGGCCTGGTCGGACACTTCGAACCACTCGCACACGTCGGCCACGCTTGACGTGAATCCGAAGATGGTCTCGGTCCTGGGGGACGCCATTATGAAGCCGGCGCGCCCATCTGCGGAGATGGGGCTCGTCGAATCCGATGCCGTCAGAAGCGTGACCTCCCCTAGCTCGCCACCCCCGGCCAGGTCCACGTTCTTGAGCTTGGCTGAGAGTGAGACGGTGCTAGTTCCCGAGACCTCGAGTATCAGCTCAAAGGGCTTGAACCAGTCGATAGCCGACTGCTCGGCCACTGTCTGTGTGAGCGAGGCGAGCGTGCTTTGGACACCCGAGGCGACCTTGATGATCGCAATGGTCTGCACAAAGGTCGTCTTGTTCTCCTCAACCGTCATCATGTAGCACGATCCGTTCAGGAGATGAACGTCGGTTGTTCCCGTGCCGGAAATGCTGCCCCCCTGGTATCGCGCTATGACCCCGAAGCTCGCGATATTCAGCGCTGTGGTGATCCCGCCCTGCGGAAGCATGAAGAACGATGCGCCCACCCTGACGCTCCCGGTGTATTCCCTGCGATGCAGCCAGGCCCTTGCGGATGTGTCTGTACCAGTGATCTTCACCGACGAGGCGACCGCACCATTCACACCCTGAGCGCCCGCGAATGACGAATAGGCGTCCGTCAGGTAGCCACGGTTGAAGGCGCCCGAGTCGGGCAGGCACCCAATCCAATCGGCCAACCGGCTTCCGCTAGTAGTCGGTCCTAGGTCGAATGGATCGTTGGGGTCGAGGATCTGCGTCACTGACTCACACCAGAGATTCCGAAACCTGCGCGCACGGAGGGATTACGGCCTGCGGCTTGCAGGACTACTCCGGCTAGGCCCTCCGGGTTCTGGGCTGCCAGGGACATGAATGAAGCGGTGTCGAGGGCGTTCACGGTGATCGACAGATTCCCACCCATGCCACCACCCGAGAATCCAACTCCAAGCGTTCCGTCGCTCTGCGGCTTAAGTGGAATCACAGCTTCGCGAAAAGGCCCCTCGTTCATCATGGCGACCTTCGGCCCAGGCGAGAGCACCCCGCCCGTTGCAAACTTACTGATCGTGCCGAGACCGCCGCCTGGGATTCCGCCGTCTGCGAATCCGAGCGCGCCGAAGAGGCCGCCGCCCGCCTCGCCCCCAGTTAGAAACTGGAGCGCTGCGCGGCGTAATAGGAGCTGCCCTAGATTGCTCAAGAACCCCTTGAGGGCATCATCTGCGTCGCGGAGACCGAAGGCGATGTCGCTAAAGGCCGCAGACAACCCTCGTCCAGCTTCGTTGCGGAGGAATTCATTCTGAAGCCGCGCAGCCTTCGCCGCCTCATCCTCAAGCTCTCGGCGGCGCTTTGCCGCCTCTTCCACTACAGACGTGAAGGCGGGAGCAGCTTCCCTTGCGATCTCTTCCAGTTCCAGATCTCGAACCCCCTCTGCGAATTCTTCGATCGTTTGGAATGCCTTATCTGCTTCCCCACTAATTGCCCCGAACTTGGAGCGTGCATCCTCAAGGCCCTGAATGAAAAGCTGGAAGTCCTCCTGTACCCTAGCTTGCGCTGCACCTGTCTCATCCCCGCTTAGAGCCTGCCTTTGGATTAGGAACCCAGAAATCAGTCCGTCTTGCAGTCGCTCAAGAGCCTCCCGCTGGACAGCTTGCGTAGCGAGCAACGCCTCCTGCTTTAGAGCCGCCGCCTTTGCATCAGCTAGCGCTTGCGCAGCAGCAGCAGCCCGCCGACTTGCTTTCTCGTTCTCTAGTAGCTGCTTGGTCTCCTCACTGATTGAGTTGTTGCGCCCACCCGCCAGAAGAACTTCATTTGTTACTCCGTTCTTCAACTCATCGGCGGTTACTCCAACCAGAGAACCGAAGAACTCATCCAGGAGAGTCCCAAGAGCGCCAGCCTGCTTGCCCGGCTGCACAGGAGCAAACAAGTCGGCAAACAAAGCGCCTCTAGCGGAATCGACTCTCGCCCTCTGCTCTGGAGATAGGTTGCCTGGCGTCCCAAGCAGGCTGTCAAGGCCCTCTGCTGCGTTGCCCACAAATTGGGCTGCAAATCCACCCACTACAACCCCAAGGCGAGTGTATGCAGGAATAACCTTCTCGGTTAGAAGCCCTGCGTTATCGGCAAGGGATAGATTGAGCTGACGGCCAATCAACTCGTTCGCCTCCCTGAATTCCGCGGAAATCGCCCGCATCTGATTCGCAAACGAACCAGCGGTGCGAGTAGCATCCCCCTGAGCATCCGCCGTCCCGGCCAGGATGAGGTTCAGTCGGGAAAGAACCTTGTCCGCTTCGGTGATCTCTTCTTTTGTGCCAGCCAACCCGGCACGCAAAGCCTCTTGCTCAACGGATGCAGCACTGATGACAACGCCGTACTTGCGCACAGTTTCAGTCTGTCCGACCAGCGCTGATTGAATGTCTCGAATTACATCTGCATCGCGCTTGTTGTTGAAGCTTCCCAGGTCTACGGCGAGCTTTGTAACGTCCACCGAAAGATCTGCTGCTGCCCTGCGCGACAAGCCAAGTGGAACTAGCGTGTCCTGAATGGAAGAGGCGTAAGACTGAAGTTCAGAAGTCGCCCGACCAACGGAATCCCCAAAGCCATCTAGATCGGAGCGCACGCTATTGGCACTCGTCCCGAAAACAACCTTGAACTTCCCTTCGATTTCCTCAGCCGCCGAAGCAGCTCGGCTTGCCTCTGCTCCTATTCGCTTTAGAGTTAGCGCCGCTCCGATTCCCACAGCAGGACCGACAAACTTGCCGACAGTGCGGCTTAGCCTGCTCCATTGAGATTCTGCTCGGCCCAGGCTCTTGTCGGATGTGCCAAGCTCGCGATTGATGCGACCGAGAGCCCGTGAAGCCTCATCCTCGACAACCGCCTCGATGACTAGCCGTTCTTTTGAATCGGGCACGACCTACCTCCCGGCCTTGGCCTGGTTCTTCGTTGTGGATCTCTCCATCTTCTGCCGATGGTGGTCGCTGCGCAGCTTCTCCCAATGCCCCCGCTCCTCATCGATGATTCCGACAGCCGCGACGTAAGACGCCGACTGGTCAAGCAGGGCACCGGGCGCAGGAAGAATGCCGTGGGCGTCGTGCTGTCTGTACGCTTCGAGGAGGGTTCGCACGTCAAGCGAGATGGCGGAATCCTGTGCGATCACAGCGGAGGGGCACTGCTTGTGCAGCTTGTTGCCCGTCTGTTCGCACTCTTCGCAACCAGCTCCAGCACAGTAGGCGCACGTAGCAGAGAAAACGGCGTCTTGCGCAGGGCGGTCGCATCCCCAAGTCACCCGCGCTTCTTCAAATCCAGGGCGGCGACACTTGGTGCAATCGGGCATGCGGCTCTCGATCTCTTTCGAGACTGAGGGCCCCCATACCTTCGCGACTGCCGCCCGGATCACTCCGATTCCTTTGGGGTTTGGCGTGCAAGAGACAGCGCTTGGAAAGCCAACTCCATGCGATCGGCGTAGCTCAGTCGCATCAAGCACTCGTCGGTCGGGCAACCGTCCACGCCTAGATCGAATGGTACCGCTGCACCTTGCGCACCGAACCAGTCTTCCCATCCCGTTAGAGTTCCCCGTAGGAGGTCCGAGAAGAACGAATCGGGTAGCTTCTCGCCCTCCTGTGCGGCCAGAATCGCCGCCTGCGCGCGGTCATAGGTCTTGAGGTCTGGCGTTTTCAGGAAGAATCGCGGTGGGCGCTCCTCACCCTTGTTCTCGGGAAAGACGTACTCGGTCTTCCGCGTAGGGTCTACTGCGATAGGCATGGTGGCTCCTGTGCCTGGTGTTTAGATGAATAGAAGGGTCAACTCGTTGTCGGCGCCGAATGTGCCATCGGAGAATTGGCCCGCTGTCAGGTTGAACTGCATGTCGAAGATGGTCGTGCCGTCGCGGTCACCTTCGGAAAGGTTGCTGATCTGGAGGGCGGGGGCGCGGAACTCCATGACGTTCCCAACGGTGCTTCCGATCGAGAAAACGGTGTCGAGGGTGGTGCCGGCCTCGTAGGCCGCGACGTAATCGAAGGTGGTATTCAGCACCTCGTCCACGTTGATCGAGCCGCCGGGAGTCCTTCCCCCGATTGTCGCAACGTCCCAGCCGTCGTCCTCCGTGGTGCATTCACGCAGCGCCACGGTGTTGTTCATCCCGATTTCCAGGGTGTTGTAACACGGCGCGTACGAGGCCGTCCCGTCGTGGAACTTAAAGCCGGTTCCGAGGTTTGCGGGCGGCTTCGCCTGCTGGACGATCGGCGCATTGGCACCCGACAGCAGGGCTCCGTCGATATACGCTTCGAGGATGGTCTGAAGCGTCATCGTGGCGACAACTCGGTCGGCGTGGGTGAACGTGAAGGACACGTCTCCACGACCCGCCTTGACCTTGGCACGCTTGCCGTCGACGTAGTAGATGCCCGAGGCCGTGGGAATGTTTGCAGCGTCCGACAGGGGAGAGCAACTCCAGGTCGTATAGGTATCCTTGACCCCAAGCGTGGCTGTTGCACCGGACACGTCTCCCGTGATCGTGCCTGTGGTGGTCCCAGAGTCGAGCTTCCAGTAGAGCTTGGCGTGGAAGGAATCCCGGTATCCACCGACGCAAGTGCCTGTCCCGGTTCCTCCGAATGTCAGGGTCTCGCCGTGCCGGAATTCCCCAGTAACAGCGGTCACCGTGGCACCCTGCACGGCCACGGAATCGAATCCGGCGAAGGTCAGAAGCCTCGCAAGGGGCGGCTCCACGAAGTCTGTGCCCGATACGTTGTCCTTCTCGCCGGCAAGCTCGACCCCAAAGGTCAAGTCAGCGCTGGTGACGCCTGGGAACGTGTTGGGGAAGAGGGCCAACGTGGATGTGCGGATATCCCTGGCGAAGTTGGTCGAGTTCGGCGTCCAAGTGGGATCGACGAGGTTGAAGTCCGCAGTGGCCTTGGCCGTGCTGTCGGTGTCCAGGCCCGTTTCATACGTGCCCTTGACCGTCTCGGACTTCAGCGTCAATTGGCGCTTTCTTACTAGGATTTCTACCATTGGTCACTGCGCTTGTTCTAGCGTGGTCGTAGGTGTTCGGAATGAAACGTATGTGTCGACCTCGACCAGCGAGATCGGGTCCGTCGCTTCCTCAGAGAAGTGAGTCCGCGTGTTCGTGATGTAGGTGTGGATGGCCTCGCCGCCCCGCTCCGTGTCCTGAACCAGCGCAGTTCGGATATCGCGAATCATCCGAATCATCCCCTTAGCGATGTCGCTGCGCGTATCCATGTAGGCCCACACGGTCACGTTCATCCGGTGCGCATCGAGGCTGTGGTCTCCGCTGGCAACGCTCTCGTCCACGTCGGTTCCATTCGGCTGCAAAGCGATTGCCGGGTAGCTGGAAAACGAAGGGGCCCCCGCATTGAGGCGCTCCACGTAGAAGACGTCATTCCAGTAATCAACAGCGACATCGGTTCGGATGCCCAGCAGCGCCGCCTCCATGTCCTGAAGGATTCGCTCCTCGACCGGCTCTTGTGTGGGCTTCAAGCGACCTCCTCCAGCTCAAGGGAGATCGAATAGCGCACGGCGTTCTCTTGAGAGATACGGAACGTGTCTCGAGCGATGCGCACCAGAGTGGTCCCGGGCTCATCGGGGGGCGCGAAGTTCATCGGCAGCACTGGGCCGTGAGAAACCGTCGCGATCAGCTCCAGGTTTGCCGCGTCCGTCTTCGTCGCGTTAGGCCAATTGAGAGCCCAGCTCCGCGTCTTGGCTTTGCCGGTCGAACGCATGTGCGAAGAGCGCGTCTGGCGCCGCACGAGTGCTGGCGAGCTCTGGCTGGTGGAAGCGCCGCGCCTCGACGTGTCCACGCCGTAGCTCCAGCCGATGCAGGGCAGGCTGAATGTCAGCACCCCACCCTTGCCAGCCAACTCGGCAAACAGGAAGCGCTGCGCGTACAGCTCCTCTTCTGTGCCCGTCGGGATGTTGAAGTCGGCGCCCTCGTCGTAGAGATCGGAGTTCGCGCTGTGGCGCGTCTTGCGGTTCTGGCGGACCCGTCCCACGAACTTGCGTAGGTAGCGGCCTACGATAAACTGGCCCCAGGCGTTTGTATCGTTGGCGATCGTATCCTGGACAGCCGGGACCCCCTGAGACGAGAGGGAGAAGTCGGTCGAGCCAGGAGAGCCCACGGACCGCAGGTAGTAGGGCACATCCCCCACATCGGTCCCCGAGGCTGTTGACTGCGCCAGGCGGTACAGGGGAGACGCCTGGAGCTGGTGCAGGCCCGTTGCGTTGGCGACCGTTGCGGCCTGGGCCGATGGAGTGGCCGAGTCTCGAAGGCGCACGGGGTTGAAGGTGGACAGCACCGAGGGGTAGTAGCCGAGGAACTCCCGGAGCACCGCGCATTGGATTGCGCTCGACTGCTGTTCTTGTGTGGTGGGCGCCCCGGGGGCCGCCGCGTCCTGGGAGAAGCACACGTTCGCGCCGATCGTCGAACTCGAGCCGGTCGTGCAGTAGAGGCCAACCTTATTGGCGTTGATCTCGTAGGTGCTCGCGAGGTCCCTGAGCTTCTGCACGATCCAGATCAAGTCGTGCTCGGGCGTGTCATCGGTGGCCCAGCCGGGATCAGTCGGATCCCAGAACATGCCGCCGCCGGTAATGCTTGGGTCCCCGGTATCGACGACCGTGGCTGTTGCGTCGCAAACAGCGATGCCGCCGTGCAAGAGCCGCAGCTTGACGCCTGAAGTGACCGTGGAAGCCTTCGTGCTCGCGGTCCAGCCCGAGTGATTGAGGAACACAACGACCGGCCACCCAGCAGCAGGCTTGACCCCAGAGGGCTGGTACAAGTGAAAGGTCTGGTAGCCGTTCGAGGCGCCAGAGGGGCGGTAGTTCACGCCCGTGAAGTCAGGGGAGACCACTAGGAGAGACGCCTCCCCTCGGCTGTTGCCTTGACTGCACGCCTACCTCGCTGCTGGCGGAACTTCACCAGATCGCGGTTCCAGGTCCCGAAGAAGCGCAAGCGGCTACGGTGGCCCGTCGAGGGGCCCGGGATGGTCACGCTCTTCTTCAGCACGTGGGTCGGCACGAAGCTGCCAGACTGATTGAAGCCAGCCAGGAGGTTGCCCTTCTTGGAGCGCAGCAGGAATGAACGCTCACCACCCGGAAGCAGCCACTTTCCGCCCACATTCGTAGCGATGAACCTAGGGTCGAGCGTCCCACTGGGCCGGTAGGCGATGGGAAGCGGGATCTTCAGGTAGGGATTGCCCCGTACGACTCCGCCATGCTCCTGAATGGTCGCGTAGGGAACGCCGCGCGAGACAAGAAAGCGCTTGCGCCTGAGACCCGATCCGGTCGCGAAATGGCTGATTGAGTTACGCAACGCTCCCGTGCGAGTCCGGATCCTGTCAGAGAACGTCGAGGACCCGTCCGCGGCACCGCGCGCCCCGCGGAACTGCTTCTTCTTGACGTTAGACTCCCACTTATTCGCGGAGTCACGCAGCGCCACGTCGATGTTGTGCCCCAAGAGATCCCCCATGCCGGAGAACCTCTCGCGCAGATCCTTGATGCCGCGGACCCTGAGCCTTGCTTGCCTGCGGACTATAGCAGCACCCTCCTACGCCACGGGTCGAGCGTGCGCGTCACGGAAGGAAGAAGATCCGCAGCAGTCTGCCGCATTGCCGTCGAGCCCTGGATCGCGATGGAGCCAGCCTCCGGCTGATTGCGGCGTTGGAAGTAGTGCGCGACCTGTCGATCGGCAGCCGATGCGATGTCCGGGTGGGCAGTGATGAAAGTCGCCGTGTCCACTGCGAATCCAGCCGTGTACGTGACCCGCAGGGCGCGCTTTCCCGGGAACAGGGTGCCGGCGAAGGTCAGCATCCCGGTGTCGGCTTCGAAGTCGATCTCGGTCGGGTCGACTGAGCGGGCGCCCGTTCCACCCCATGCGTACTGGATGCCGTAGCGCATCTGCACGTCAGATATCGACTTCAGCGGGAAGTGCTCGACGAACACTCGATCGGTGCTGAAAAGCACATCGAGCACGTCCTGCCGCTCTTCCTCCTTGAAGTCGTGGGAGATGTATGCCTCGAACTGCGCGCTGACCTCGGAAATGAGCTGCCCGATCAGCGCGTCGTACTTCGTGTCAGCCGCATCCAGCCCGAGCAGACCGGCAGCCTTTACGCGGCTCGCGGTAGTGATCTCGATGGTGGCAGGCATGGGCTTTCAGGAGAAGAGGGGCCCAACCCGACGCGCGAGCCGGGCCCCCGAAGGCAGCAAATCGATGGCGTAGCGCCTGGCCGTTAGACCAGGGTCTTCTCTGCTTTGTTCTCGGTCAGGCTTGCCAGGTCGTCCGACTTCCGACGACCGATAGCCTCAACTCGGACAGCCAGC
>JAJFFE010000065.1 GCA_021776775.1 Planctomycetota bacterium
GTCAGCGTGCTCGTTTTTTTCCATGTCGACCATGAACGCTCAGCCTTCGGCCGGCAGCAAGCGGTTCGACCGACACGTTATGGGGGTTTTGGGTTTCGGGGACACGCCCGCTAGCTAAAGCCGCGGGTCTTGCGGCCCACATATCAAAGACGCATCACTAGAAGAGAGACCCTATCCACCTACGACCATAAAACTTAGGTGATCGTCATTGAGTAGCAACTCATGAATCATCACCAGCGACAGAAACGAGCCCGTGTCCCCGAAACCAAAACCCCCACAACTCCGCCCGCACTGAAGCACCCGTTGCCGGTGAAGTTCCGGCGAAACGACGGCGAAGTGTGCTGGCTCGCCGCCAGTGCCGTATCGGTACCGACAGCCAAAGCTGTACCCGAGGAAGTCGGGCACGGTGCATAACAGCACGACTCTTCTGGGAGCATTCGGACGACTCATTGAAGAAGCTCTGCCACGGGCCGTTGTCATCGAAAACGTTCCGGGAATGGCGAGGGTCAAGGGGTTCAGCACGTTTCGTCGGTTTCTCCGCATGCTCGAAGACAACGATTACAACTATGTTTACGACGTGCTTGATGCCAAGAAGTTTGGCGTACCACAGAATCGTCGGCGACTCGTGCTGATCGCAATGCGATCGGTGGAAGTGTCGATTCCTCAAAGCATTGGTCGCGGTAGGGACCCCGATTGCTCGGAGCCCCCCGCACAGATCCCAGCGAGCGGAACTACCGCACTGGGCTCCTGCCTCGGGTCTTGACGTCAAAGCGCTGCTCCGGCCACGGGTGTCGATCTCGGGGAGGGCGCGGTAACCATCGTTCGCCAATCACTGACATCCGCCTCCAGCTCATGCGGTGGCGCTGGCTGCGTCGACGAAGAGTCTTGAGCCAGATCCGCGTGACCTGTTTTCGGAATCGATGAAGTGGTCCGGAATTGGTCGGTACCGCATGGTAATTGTAGTAACCATTCAGCACCGACCGCAGCCAAGAGCCTTGATCTACGATGGACAAGTGCATACGCCTCCTCAACTCGTCCTTGATTGAACGTAGCTTGGCACGCATGCGCTTGCTCTCCGTGTTGCGGGCGAGGAGAAACTTTCCTGATTGCGTTGTTCTGCACATATGACGCATCCCTAAGAAGCTGAACGTTTCAGGCCTTCCGAGGCCACGTCGTTGCCGTTGCTCTGCAGCGAACCGACCGAACTCGATGAGCCGAGTCTTGTCAGCGTGCAGCTCCAACGAGAACTTCGCGAGTCGAGTCCGCAACTCCTCCTGGAATCGCTCCGCGTCACTTCTGTACTGGAACCCAACGACGAAGTCGTCAGCGTATCGCACGATGATCACATCGCCGCGCGCCCGCTTCCGCCAGGCGTTGGCCCACAAGTCGAGACTGTAGTGCAAATACACATTGGCGAGCAGCGGAGAAATCGTTGCCCCCTGCGGAGTACCCGTTGCACTACGAACCCTCTTCCCTGCTTCCAGTACTCCTGCACTCAGCCACTTTTGTGCTAAGCGCAAGATCCGTTTATCCCCGATCCGATGCTTGAGAAACTCGATCATCCACTCGTGGTTGATGACGTCGAAGAAACCACGGATGTCAGCATCCAGTTCACTTTCTTTCGTAGCAAGCCGACTGCGAGGGCATCGAGCGCATCGTGGGCACCTCGCTTCGGTCGGAAGCCGTAAGAGAAACCGACAAAGTCCACCTCGTAGATCGAGTTCATGACCTCGGCCACGGCACCTTGAAGAACCTTATCCTCAAGAGCCGCGATGCCGAGCGGCCGTTGCCGCCCGTCCGGCTTAGGTATGAACACTCTACGCGAAGGCTTCGCACGGTACGCTCCGCGATGAACACGGGCATGGAGATCCTCCAGATTACTCTGGAGCTCCTTACCGTAGTGTTGCCACGTTATCCCGTCGACGCCCGCCGCAGCCCTTGGACGAATCCGCAGGTACGACGAACGGAGACGTTCGATCGTGACGTGATGCAAGAGCGCAGTGAACTTCGACCTCCGATCTCGAAGAGCCGCTTTCCGTATCCGCTCCAGGGCGCTTGGCACATTACCCCGGCACTGAGTCCGGTCTGTGTTGTCCTGGCTCGGATTCCCCTTGGCTAGGCCCCTTCCCTCCCCACCGTCCGCCGAGGCAAACGCCCCTTTGTTCCGATGGCTCGCAGGTACTACGGGCCTATCCGACTTCTCGTGCTCGTTCATCATGAGGTTACGGTCTTTGACCTTTCTCACACGTCCGGATGGTCATCGCCATCCGGAGAGCCCGAGATCTCCCGGTTCTCGCACATGGAGCTTCCGCGCATGCACAGGGTCTTCGACCGCGCAGGGTCCTCGTGGAACTCGTGATGTCGCTCCACTTGGTCTTGCCTTCCGCATTGCTTAACAACGTCGGCACCCTGAAGAATTGATTTCGCGGCTCAATGGCTGGCCTGCACCTTCCCCTGTCAACACTTCAACCTGCCCTCACGAGCAACGCCGCATGACTCGGGGCCGGGGTGGGTCACTAGCCCTTCCCCGTATCGAACTTTCATCGACTACTCCATGCCGGTTTAACCCGGCGTACTAAGCACGCAAAGAAGCGCATGGCTGACCTAGGGTCGGGATTGTCATGAGATGCCGTCCATGAATGGAGGCCAATCATGGCAGGAAAGAACAGTCGACGACAAGAGGTCCGAGGGATCCTAGCGCAGCTCGAGCAAAGCGGGTTGACCCAACGGGAGTTCGCGGAGCGCGAAGGCATCTCAACGAGCACGC
>JAJFFE010000066.1 GCA_021776775.1 Planctomycetota bacterium
CTGCTCGGATATCGGCCAGCACCGCGTGCCGTTCATCTTCGCCAACTTCAACGGCACCAAAGGCGATGTCGAGGTGTTCACTCACGAAATGGGGCACGCCTACCAGTGCTACATGAGCCGAGACGCGTTCCCGATCGATACGTGGTGGCCGACGGCCGAGGCCGCTGAGATTCACTCGATGGGGCTCGAGTACTTGACCTGGCCGCACATGGAGCTCTTCTTCGGCGAAGACGGGGAAGCCGACCGGTTCCGCCGAATCCATCTGAGCGACGCATTGATGTTCTTGCCGTACGGGGTCGCCGTCGATCACTTCCAGCATCTCGTGTACGCCAACCCGTCCGCGACTCCAAGTGAGCGGCACGCTATGTGGCAAGAGGTCGAGGAGCTGTACCTACCGGGCCGCGACTACGGAGACTTGGAGCGGTGCGCAATGGGGGCGTTCTGGCAACGCCAGCCGCACATCTACAAGTACCCGTTCTACTACATCGACTACACCCTGGCACTCGCTTGCGCGCTGCAGTTCTGGGTGTTGTCGCGTAAGGATCTGGAGTCGACCATGAAGGTTTACGGGGACCTTTGCCGGCTCGGCGGCTCGGCACCGTTTCAAGAACTCGTCGCCTCGGCCGGTCTGCGCAGCCCGTTCGATGCGGGTTGCCTGGAAGAGGTAGTCCGGCAAGCGAGAGCGTTCCTCGACGCGTGACATCGGCGCCAACGCGTCGCGGGGGCGCACCGGGTCAGCGGGTGCGTCGCTCCGACTTCAGGAGTGTGCCCCACGCATCGTCGAAGTCATGAACGAGGTCGGTTGGCCCGCTATCGTTGACTAGCGGGCGACCTTCGTTGGCCCACGTGAAGATGGACCCGGTCAGATTGAGCACCTCAGCGTGAGTGTCTGCTTCGAGACGGGCGGCCGCACCGGCTGACCGATAGCCCACCGAGCAGTACAAGACTACCGCGTCGAACGTCTTCCAGTCCGCAACCGTGGCGTCGAGCCGCGACCTGTAGTCGTCGCCGGCAGGCAGATGGACCGCGCTGGGAAGGTGGCTGATGGCGTATTCAGCTTCCGTGCGCACATCCACGAGCAGCAAGCGATCTCCGCGTTCGATACGGGTGGCGAGCTGCTCGGTTGTGATCGCAGGAGTCTCCGGGTAGTCGCGCTCGATCATGGCGTGGATTTCGGTCCACGTCGGAGCGTTGTTGCTGCACGCCGCGATAGAGACCCACACGCAGCCGAGCGTTGCCCACCGTATCGTCGTGTCGCGTAGCGTCATCGACTGAGCACTTCGAAGATGGAGAGCGCGGCGTGGTTTGCGAGGAACCTGTTCCCCTCGGCGTTGAGGTGCACCCCGTCGGTAGTGAGAAGCCCCTTCGACTTGCCCTTGCGATTGCGGATAGACAGGTAGTCGATCGACGACTTTCGTAGGTCGCACAGGTGCAGCTTCATATCGGCAGCGACCTTGCGGCTGATCTCCGCGTATTCATCCAACATCGCATCGAGGGGGTTGGAGCCGCGAGCCTTCTCACCGATGACCGTCGGGGTTGCGAGGATCACGCGCGGCTTGCTCTTGGACGCGGCCATTCTCGTGACGAGATCGCGCAAGCCAGCTTCGAACGCCTCCTTCGAGGTGCCGCGGCCGCTCTGACTGTGCCACACGTCGTTGATGCCGATGTAGATGAACACCACTGTCGGCTTCTTCGCGAGCACGTCTCGGTCGAGCCGCTTCTGTAGATCGGGAACCTTGTGCCCGCTGATGCCGGCGCCGATGAGCTGGATGGACAGATCCGCCTTCCGCTCTTGCACTGCCGTGTCGATCAGGTGGATGTACCCGCCGGGACGCGTGGCTGCCTGGGTGATCGAGTCTCCAAAGAATACGATTCGCTCTTCCTTGCGCAGCGGTGAGGCGGAGCCCACGAGGACTTGGATGCCACTCACCGGGTTCTGGGTTCGTCGTTGCTCGAACATCCAACCGATAGCCTTATCCGTCTTGTAGGCGAGTGCCCACGCGTTGTGGCCGACACCCGGGAGTTCGAAGTAGTTGGGCGAAGATCCTAGCTTGAGAAGCCGCTCGACAAGAGTTCGGCTGCGTTTCACCGGGACCACTTTGTCGGCATCCCCGTGATAGACCGCGGTCGGAATAGCGGCCATTCGGTGAACGCGCTTTTCGTCACCGCCGCCGCAAATCGGGACCACGGCCGCGAACACGTCCGGGTACCGCATGGCGAGATCCCAGCTTCCGTATCCGCCCATGGACAGTCCGGTAAGGTAGACCCGATCGATATCGACCGGGTACTGGGTGATGGTCGCTTCCATCGCGCGAACCGCGGCTAGTAATGGGTCGGTCGGCCGTGGGGTTTGCGCCTGGGAAGAGGTGTCCGACCAGCGTACCGCCGACCACTTCTCGTTCCCTGGGCACTGCAACGCGACGACGTAGCACGGGTACCGATCACGGAGCCCGGCCATGGTTCTCGGCAGGTAAGCGAGTTGCTTCTCATTGTCCGACCCGCGCTCGCCAGCCCCGTGAAGGAATAGGATCAAGGGGTAGCTCTTACCCTCTTCCACTTTGGACGGCTCGAGCAGCCGGTAACCGAATTCGCGTTCGCCAACCCGAATCGTCTTCCGTGCAAAGTCAGCGTTGTCACCGTCACCGCTGGTGACGCACGAGAGGGCGCACGTGACCGCGAGAGCTAAGGTCAGAACCATCGTCTTCTCGTTTCCTAGTGGGACCCTGAGACCCTACGTGGCTGTCCGCAGCGTCGCAAGGGGAGGGAGCGACGCGGCCGGAGAGAAAACCAAAAAGTTCTTCACATCGAGTCTCGCTGATCCCACGGTCTACGAAGCCGGTAACGTGTCAATAAAGGGGGCTGGATGAGTCGACTGAGTTCATGGCAGGCGTTCGACGCACTATTGCGAGGGCGCGTGTCGGCCGAGGAGCGGGTGCACCTGCTGGCGTTGTGGCTGAGAATTCAGCTCGTGGCGGCCGCGTTGTTCGGACTGTCGCTCGGAGTCTACTCGCTCACGTCGCGCCCCGATCACGACGTCCGATTCGTGTTTTCGAGCGCGGTGAAGATGCCGATGCTCTTGCTTCTCACTGCACTGATCACGTGCCCTTCGCTGTATGTGTTCGGAGCGCTTCGCGGCTTGCGTTTCACCGCCAAGCAGTTCGTCGCCATGTTGTTGGCGGGCCATACGATATTTGCTGGGGTACTCGCGTCGTTCGCCACCGTTCTTGCGTTCTTCGGGCTGACGACTCAGAGCTATTCGTTCATGGTGTTGCTAACGGTCGGCACGTGCGCCCTAGCGGGGTTTCTCGGCTTGGTCGCGTTCGTGAGTGCGTTGCGAGATGGGCGGAAGGTCGATCTCACTACCACCGACGGCGAGACCGATGAGATGGCGTCGTCAGCGCAGGCTGCGTCGTCAGAGGACGATGGTTTTCGTCGAGCGACAGATACTGGAGCGACTGACACAGTGCCCGGCGACGACCTTGAACTAGCTCCAGGGGTCGGCGGGCCGGCGTCGGACGCGCTTCGCGACCAGCGACTGTTTCGACCGCGGGCCGAGCAGAACACGGTCTGGCAAGTGTTGGGGTGGTGGCTGGTCTTGTACGGATTCGTCGGCATCCAAATGGGTTGGATTTTGCGACCGTTCATCGGCGCCCCCGATCTCGAGTGGACGTTTCTGCGGGGGAGGAGCGGTGGGTTCTTGGAAGCCGTCTTTCAGCACTTGGAGAAGATGTTTACGGGATGAGTGGCGCCACACGATCGTGGTCCGCCGCGTGCGCGGGGTTCTTGTCGCAAGGCGGGCAGCGCGGCACGCAGTGGCTCGATCTTCCGCGCTTCGCACCGCTGTTCGTTCTGTTACCGTGCGCCGTCACTTACGGTGTCGTCATGGCAAGTTTCGCCGGGATCGACTCGGTGCGTATCTGGTACGTCCTGATCGGTGCCGTGAAGGTGCCGATCCTATTCGGTATGACGCTCTTCATCGCGGTGCCTTGCTTCTATGTGTTTCACATGTTGCTGGGCGTCGGCGACGATTTTTCCCGGGTTTGGAGTGCGCTGGTCGACTACCAACTCTCGGTGGCCATGCAGCTCTTCGCGTTGGCACCGGTGACGCTCTTGGTCAACATCACTGTCGACTCCTATCGAGTCGTTCAGTCTTGGAACGTTCTGATCTTCGCCATGGTCGCGTTTCAAGCGCAGCGATCACTCCGGGTGGTCTACGCGTCGCTCATCGAATCGAATTCCGTACACCGCCACCTCAGTCGATTCTGGCTGGCGATCTACGCGTTCGTCGGCATTCAGCTGGGTTGGACCTTGCGCCCGTTCTTCGGCCACCCCGACTTACCGCCTCAGTTCTTCCGTGACGAGATCGGTAACGCGTACGTCGAAGTGTTTCGGATCCTGCAGCGGGCGTTGGAGCACATGCTTTAGACGCGGCCGGAAAGTGCTTGTGACAAGATTGCTGAGTGGGGGTTACGGCCGGGCGATGAGTTGTGGCAGTTGGGGACGCTTATCTTGGTGCTTTTGTCGCTTGGCCTTCTCTCGCCAAGAAGCTATGTGACCCTCCTAGATTTCGGATCTAGGTTGTTGAAAGTGAAGGGGCCCTGAGCGATTCCTAGAGGCAGTCTAAAACCCGAAAGGAATCCGATGTCCAAGGCCACCTTCCCAAAGCTTCACAGTGATA
>JAJFFE010000067.1 GCA_021776775.1 Planctomycetota bacterium
CTCCTTCTTGAAGACCACTAGGTCGACTTCGGCGTCGCGCCTTGATCTTCACGAGAATCGCAGCCTGTGTTCCGTTGATCATCGTCTGATTGACCTCTGATGTCTTCGCTCGGCACGATTGGCGCCCTTTCGGGCGCGTAAGGACTCCGCCTGAAGAATAGTCCGGGGCTAGCCCTGTGACGAAGAGCAAACTGCGGGGAGCGCGCACTCTACTTCGAGTGCGCCCTCCCCCGTTTCTTATGTAGACTCTGCATTCCTGCTGGGCAATAGGAGGGTCCGCGTGCGACGTTTCTTCAAGCGAGTTGTCGCTCCTCACGTTCGACGACAGCGATATCGCCGTGTGTGTGAAATCGGCGCGCAGCTCGGCGTGAACACCGATCAACTCCTCGACCTTCCCGGTGTCGAAGTGACCGTCGTCGACCCATGTATCGACGCGGATCTCGAGGCGAAGTATCGGGGTGATGCACGCGTCACCCTGGAGATCGGATTGAGTCTCGACGTCTTGCCTCGATTGACTCGCCCGTTCGACTGCATCTTGATCGACGGGGATCACAATTGGCACACGGTGATCCACGAGTTGAGGGTGATCGAAGAGCGTTCGCTCTTGAACGCTCCAGGCACGATTTTTCTGCACGACACTTCGTGGCCGTACGCTCGCCGAGACCTGTACTACGAGCCGAGCCGGATTCCCGACTCTGAGCGGCAACCGTACGCTGTCGGTGGTGTCGCGGTGGGGTGTAGTGAACTCGTCCGCGACGGTCTGAACAGCGAACTCCACCACGCGACCCACGAGGGCGGCGCTCGCAACGGCGTACTCACCGCAATCGAGGATTACTTGTCCGAGACCGATCTCGACTATCGATTTCTGCGACTGCGCCGTGAGTTCGGGTTGGGGGTCTTGCTTCGTGCTCCGGCGCGGGACATGCGTCTCGAGTGGCGCGCGTGGCTTCACCGCTGGCGATCCTAGTTTCACGAAGTTGGTCCGGCGGGTCGCCTCCTACACGGCCTCGGGAAAAATCTTGTCCCGAGATCGGGGATTCCCCCGATTTTCGACCGACGTCGGGGCGGGTATCTCTTTAGATCAAGATCAGCCGTTTGGGTCTGAAGCCTTCAGCCGATAGTATATCGACCGGGGTCACGTTCGCGCGTTCATCAGGTGTGCGACGTGGCCCTCTTCTTCTTTCCGTATTCGTCACGAACAGAATCGGCCATGATCATCGGCGTCAGGAGATTCCGATGTCGATTCATGTTCGTTCGGCCATAGCGCTCGTTCTCTCGATGATCCTTTGTGGTTGTGGCGCGACCGGCGATCCACGCCGCGGTGCAACGACCGATCGTCCGGCGCCGCGCCCAAACATTGTGCTCTTCGTCGTTGACGACTTGGGCTACAACGATATCGGTTGCTACGGTCACCCGTATCACGAGACGCCGAGCATCGACGCATTGTCTGCCGGGGGGATCCGGTTTACCAACGCGTATGCCAATGGCCCGAACTGCGCACCGAGCCGGGCGTGTTTGATGACCGGCCAGTACGGACCTCGTCACGGCATTTACACAGTCTCTTCCTCGGCCCGTGGTAAGTCCAAGAATCGGAAGCTCGTACCGGTGCAGAACCGAGAGCGGCTGCGCTCGGAGGCGGTCACGATCCCAGAGCTGCTCGCGGGCGTCGGCTATCGTTGCGCCCACTTCGGTAAGTGGCATCTCGGCAGCGATCCTCTGGATCAAGGATTCCACCTCAACGTCGGGGGCTTCACGGCCGGGCACCCCAAGAGCTACTTCAGTCCGTACAAGAACCCCGCGTTGACCGATGGCCCGGACGGAGAGTATCTCACGGATCGTCTCACCGACGAGGCTATCGCGTTCATCGAGAACAGCTCGCGATCCGAAGAGCCGTTCTTTGCGTACGTCAGTTACTACTCCGTACACACGCCGATCCAGGCGAAGCCGGAATCGACCGAGCGGTATCGATCCATTCTCGAGTCTCGAGCCGATGGTCGTGGCCGCATAGGGATTCGCGCCAAGTACGCCGCCATGGTTTTGTCGGTCGACGAATCGGTGGGGAAGATTCGAGCCGCGCTCGAGCGCGCCGGCGTTTCGAACGAAACCATGATCGTCTTCGTTTCGGACAACGGCGGGCACGGCGGAGTCACGTCCATGGAGCCCCTTCGCGGGGCGAAAGGAATGCTCTACGAAGGGGGGATCCGTGTTCCATTCCTGGTGAACTGGCCGGGGCGATTCGTCCCCGCCACCTGCCGCGAGTTGACTATGGGCGCCGACTTGCTTCCCACGTTTGCATCCTTGGCCGGGGTGAACACGCTTCCGCCGATACTCGACGGGGTGGATCTCGGCCCGATACTCGCTGAGCCGCAAAGGCCGCCGAGCCAAGGACCGCCGAGCCAGCGGGCACTGTTCTGGCACTTTCCGGCCTACTTGCAGGCGGGAGCTCGTGCGGCGAACCCGTGGCGGACGACTCCCGTGAGCGCGGTGCGGGAAGGACGCTTCAAGCTGCTCGAATTCTACGAAGACGGTCGCCGCGAGTTGTACGACTTGATCGAGGATCCCAGCGAAACGACGAATCTCGTCGAAGCACTCCCGACCGTCGCGGCCTCGCTATACGCGAAGCTCGATCGTTGGCGGCAAGACATCGCGGCCCCGATCCCTACCGAACTCAACCCCGGGTACCAGCCTCGGCCGGGCCTCTAAACGGCAGGTTGCCCGAGGACGGCGCGGATTGCTTCTTCCAAGTGCCGGTAGTCTGCGTGCGCCTGCGCGTTTTCGATTCGCGGGGGCAGGCTGGGGAAGAACTCGGGTCCGGGATGGACATATCGAATGACGCCGCTCTTGTCGACGAGAATGGAGACGCTCGTCGCCGACCGCTTCGTGTGGGACAAGTAGGCGCGCTTGAGCTCGGACCAGTCGGCGTCGCTGACGACGTCTCCGGAGTATCCAAGCTCCTTCGCCCGCGCGGGAATCGCGGAATCGATGAGCGGAGTTCGAGACTTCGGATGGTAGATGGCCACGGTTCGCAGCCCGTCTTGCGAGAACTGGCGTCGCAGCTGTTCGACCGCCGGTAGTGAGCGCTCACAGTACGGGCAGTGATTGGTCCACCATCGGTAGAGGGTCGCTCGAGCGGGAGAAGCGTCGGCGATGAACTCTTCTTCGAACGTTAACGCCGGGAGTCGGCTACCGATCAGATCCTGACCGCCGCGCTCGATAGGCAGTGGGACGACCTCGACCGGCGTCGGGGTAAGTTTGACCTGGTGACACCCGGCGGCGAGACTGACGATGAGTACAACGATTCCAACTGTCTTCATGATTTCGCAATTCTCGGTTGCGGGCAGGGACCGGAACACAGAATGACGTGGACGTGTTCGGGGCCGTGAACACCGGTCACCAGAATCCCTTCGATGTCTGCCGTCTTGCTGGGCCCGGAAATGACAACGTCCGATGCCGAGCGTGTCGCGGCGATTCCGTCCCATATATCAAGGAGGTCGGGCACGATCTGATCGATGTGCAGAAGTGCGACGTGTACTGGCGCGACGAGAAAGCCCGACCGTGAACGGGACGGGGTAGATCCGTAGACCAGTGATCCGGTCTCAGCGATCGCTTGATCGACGTCGGTAATCGCAACGTCCGCATCGAAGAGCGCGTCGAGATCGTCGCGTTCGTCCCAGTGAATGCGCTCCACCCGGTCGGAATCGAGCGCCGGCGCGTAGTCCCAGTCGCGCTCGACGCACGACGAGACGCGAAGGAGGCGCTCACCGGTCGCGCTGCGTTGAAGTTCGAGTATCCGACCGATGGTGCTCACGAGTTGCTCTGAGTTCGCGCGGTGAACCTGCATGCCAGCCGCGGTTGCCTGCACCGAAAACCGTGCCACGAGGTCAGCGCTCGCAGACACACGACGAATGAGATCGTGTCGAAGTTGCGGAGGTGGGGGAATCTTCTTGCCGCTCTTCAGGTGTTGCCGTATCCGCGACATGAACTCTTTGCGCTCGGTCATGGGCTGTCCTTCCGACTGTCCCACCACGCTCGAAACGAACGCGAGGTCGGGGTGGGAAGATCACGATGCTTGAACATGGTGGCGAACGGGCCCGGGAGGTGCCGAATCCACGATCGATCATCGTAGTCCACGCCTGGCTGGCTCTCGCCGATGACACGGGTGAACCCGCGCCCCATCCACCCAGCCCACTTCGTGCGCGCTGCCGACTTGAGTGTCCACGCCCAAAGACGCATCGCCCAACGTTCTCGATAGGGGCGGCGTCCGGTTTCGACCATCGTCGCGCGGTGAGCGACGAGGTGTTTTGGAATATCGATGTTCACCGGGCATGCGGCCGAGCACGCGCCGCACAGCGAACTCGCGTAAGGCAGGTCGGGGTAGTTTTCGAGTCCCTTGAGGAGCGGGGTGATCACGGCGCCGATCGGCCCCGAGTAGACCGCACCGTACGCGTGGCCACCGCCGACGCTTCGAAAGACCGGGCAGGCGTTCAAACACGCTGCGCAACGAATGCAGCGCAGGAGCTCACGCTTGGACTTCTCGAGCAATCGCGTTCGTCCGTTGTCGACGAGCACCACGTGAACTTCGGTTGGACCGTTCGGCTCGTCCGGGAGACGTGGCCCGTGAACGAGCGTGGTATAGATCGTGATCTCTTGCGACGTCGCGCTTCTCGCGAGCAGCTTGAGGTAGAGCGAGAGATCTTCCATTCGCGGGATGACTTTTTCGATGCCGACGAACGCGATGTGGACCGGCGGGGCGCTGACGACGAAGTCCGCGTTACCTTCGTTGGTGCAGATGACCACCGTTCCTGTCTCGGCGATGAGAAAGTTGCCGCCGGTAACTCCCAAGTCGGCGCGTCGGTATTCCTCGCGCAGGTGTTTGCGGGCAAGAACGGTCAGCGCCTTTGGGTCGTCGGTGTACTCGGTGCCGAGGACCCGGCGAAACGCGCGGCCGACCGAGGCGCGATCCTTGTGGATCATCGGCTGGACCAAGTGCGAAGGAGCGTCATCGTCGATTTGTAAGATGAACTCACCGAGGTCGGTTTCGACGGTGTGAATCCCAGCGGCTTCGAGAGCGGGGAGCAGGTGAATCTCTTCGGTCACCATCGACTTGCTCTTCACGCAACGCGTCGATCCGCGATTCTTCGCGATCTCGAGACCGATGCGACACGCCTCTTCGGCATCGGTGGCGAAGTGAATTACCGTGCCCCGCCGCTCGGCGTTTTCGATGAAGCGATCGAGGTAGAGGTCGAGGTGGTCGAGCGCGTGCTGCTTGATGTCACCGGCGTGCCGACGTAGATCGTCGTAGTTGTCGCCGAACGCGTCCCGGCATCCGTCGATGCGGCCGGCGTCCCGCGACTCGGTTGCCGATCGAACTGCACGACGTAGCTGCTCGTTGTCGAGCGCTGCTTTCGCGCGCTTCGACATGTCGTACGGCAGGGCAGGGGAGAGTAGATGCTCGTCGGTCATCGACTGATCGTTCACGTGCAAGCGTAGGGACGCGTTGGCTCAATTCGGATCGCTTGGCGACCTCGCTGACCACCCTAATGAGAATCGCCTCGGTGTGCTGCCGTCATCGTCGAAAATGTAGTTTGTGCTCAGCGGGTGCGCGCTCAGCTCTCTCGCTCGTTGCAGAGGCCCCCCGCCGGGCGCTCGATAACTCCGACGCTCTCCGCGAGAATCTCCGCGAGTGACAATAGTCGTGGTTTCCAATGGGTGCGACGGGCCACGCCCTCGAGGTTCATGGCGCACCCGGCGTCGCTGATCAGGAGTGCATCGGCCTTCGTCGCGGATAGGCATGCCACCTTGTCTCGCGCCATCTCGCCGGAGATGTCAGCGTACTTTGCCATGAACGTGCCCCCGAATCCGCAGCATTGCTCGCTACGCTCGGGCAGTTCGAGGGTTAGTCCCGCGATCTGCGCTAGCAGTTGCGGAGTCTCATCCGTGATTCCGAGGTCTCGTAGGTGACACGACGCGTGATAGGTCACGGTTCCGTTCCATCGCGCTTGGTAAGACGAGAAGTCGACGTGCCGGCGATGGACGAGGTACTCACTCAACTCGAGAACACGCGCTCCGAACGCGGTCGCGTCGTCCTGTCGTTGGGGAGCGACGCAATGTCCGAAGTGGGCTCTGGCCATCGCCGCACAGGAGCCGGACGGTGTGATGATCAGCGAATGTTCAGAGAACACGGTCATCATGCGTTCGGCGAGTTGCCCAGCCTCTGCCTGGTAGCCCGAATTGTAGAACGGCTGGCCGCAACACGTTTGCTCGGGAGGGAAGTCGACCGTGCACCCGAGGTACTCGAGTAGTTTCACGGTGGCGATCGCAGAGCGTGGGTAGAGTTGTTCGACCAGGCACGGAACGAAGAGCGCGACGCGTTCCGTCACGAGGGGTACTCGACGCGAACGCCGCGAGCGATGAACGCCTCGGCTGCGTCGGCGGACAGCGGACGATCCACGATCAATGTCTTGATGTCTTCGGTCGCCGCGAAGAACTGCGTCGCGCGCATTCCGATCTTGCTATGGTCGGCGAGCACGATGGGATATTCGGCGGCGCGAATCATCGCCAGCTTGATGCGGGCGTGCGCTTCGTCGGCCACGCTGAGTCCCCGCGCCGGATCCACACCTTTCGCGGACAGGAACACCTTGGCGACGTTGAACCGGCGCAATGACTCCTCGGCGAGCACGCCGGTGAACGATAGCGACAGTTGATCCAGTCGCCCGCCGGTCGCTACGACTTCGATGTGCCGGAATCCGGCCAACGATCGCAGCACTGCGAGCGAGTTGGTGATGACCGTCAGCTCGATGTCGGGGAGCAGCTTGGCCAGTTCGTGCGCGGTGGAACTCGCGTCGAGAGCGATGACCTCGTGGGGGACGATGAACTCGAGGGCTTTACGGGCGATCGCCTGTTTTTCGTCGTGGCGGACCGATTCGCGGACATCGAGCGGAAGTTCGCGCTGCAGATCTGCCGCGACCACCGCGCCGCCGTGGATTCTCACCAGCCGCCCATCGTCGTCGAGCTTCTTGAGATCCCGGCGAATCGTCTCTTCTGTCACCGACAGTTCACGAGCCAGCGCGGCCACACGGACGCACCCTTCGGTCTCGGCGAGGTTCAAGATTCGGTGGTGGCGCTGGACCGCAAGCATGAGCGTGGCTCTCCGTCTCGGGGCGCAGATTGTCCGGACGTCCCCCAAATAGGGAGCGTTTCGCCCCCGATGATTGATTTTGTTGGAATATATCCGGTACGTTGGTCAGGGTCCACTGCATTGGAAGGACCCATAGGTGCTCTCTCCTACTGATCATTCTCAGCCCAATCACGCCGACCATCTGTGGGAAACCAGTGAGGCGGGTCCCTTGGACCCCGTTGCGCGGCTGGTTTACCGATCCAATCTCCTCGGCCAAGACCAGCGGATCACGAACACTGGTGGCGGAAACACTTCGGCGAAACTGGAGGAAGTGGACCCCCTGACGGGACAGATCGTCGACGTCCTTTGGGTCAAGGGGTCGGGCGGCGACCTGCGGACCTCGCAGCGAGAAAACTTCGCGTCGCTCTACATGAGCAAGGTCGACGGATTGAAAGCGCTCTACGCGGCGGCTGAGGTGACAGGCCCGAAGAGCGCGATCGAGGACGAGATGGTGGGGACCTACCCTCACTGTACGTTCCGACTCAACCCGCGGGCTGCGTCGATCGACACCCCGCTGCATGCATTCGTGCCGCACGCCCACGTGGACCATACCCATCCCACCGCTGTGATCGCGGTCGCTGCCTCGCGCAACTCGGAGGCGTTGACCGCGAAGATCTGGGGAGGCGACCTGGTCTGGACGTCGTGGCAACGCCCCGGCTTCGACCTTGGCTTGCGCCTGGCGGACGTTTGCCGGGAGCACCCCGACGCGATCGGCGCGATTCTCGGTCAACACGGCTTGATCAACTGGGCTGACGATGACCGAACGTGCTACGACCGATCGATCGATCTCATCGAACGGGCCGGGCGTTACATCGACGCTCACGATCGAGACGCGGATACGTTCGGTGGCCGAGTGGCAGGGTCGATTTCGTCGAGCGATCGAGAGCGTGTGCTGATCGATCTCGTTCCGTGGCTCCGCGGCAAAGTCTCGGGTGAGCAACGATTCTTCGCCACGGTCGAGCACTCCGAACGGATCATGGAGTTTGTCGACTCCGCGGATGCCGAGCGGCTCGCCGAGTTGGGAACGTCGTGTCCAGATCATTTTTTGAGAACGAAGATCAAGCCGCTGTTCGTCGCCTGGGATCCAGCGTCACTCGACTCCGCGTCACTCGATATCGACGAATTGAAGTCTCGAGTCGAGGCTGCGCTGGTCGGCTATCGGGGCGACTACACCACTTACTACGAACAACACAAGCGGTCAGACTCTCCGGCGATGCGCGATCCAAACCCGACTGTTTGCCTGATCCCCGGCCTTGGCATGATCGCCTTCGGTAAGTCGAAGAGCGAGTCCCGCGTGACCGCGGAGTTCTACAAGTGCGCCGTCGAAGTGATGCGGGGAGCGGAAGCGATCGATGAGTACATCGCGCTTCCGAAACAAGAGGCGTTCGATATCGAGTACTGGCTGCTCGAGGAAGCGAAGCTACAGCGCATGCCGGCCGAGAAGGAGTTTGCGCGGCGAGTCGTGCTCGTCGTTGGTGCGGGCAACGGCATCGGCCGGCGGGTTTGCGAGCGGCTAGCTGCCGATGGCGCTCACGTCGTGTGTGCGGACGTCGACTGTGACGCGGCCGATTCCGTTGCCGCAGAGCTGACCGCGCGCCACGGCAAGGGAATCGGCGTGGCCGGCAGCGGGATCTCCGACTGCGGCCCTGTCATCGCTACACGTTTGGACGTGACCGATCGCTCCACTGTCCGGGCGGCGTTCGAGCGAACTGTGCTTGCTTACGGCGGGGTCGACGACGTCGTGATCACGGCCGGTATCTACGTGCCGCCGTCTCTCGAGGGTCGACTCGACGATGACGCGTGGGGGAGAACGTACGACGTGAACGTGCGCGGCGTGCACACGGTGGCAAGCGAAGCGCGAAGGCTGTGGCACGCGCAAGGGTTGACGGGAACCCTGACGGTGGCGACAAGTGTGAACGCGGTCGTGTCCAAGAGTGGAAGCCTTGCGTACGACACGAGCAAGGCGGCCGCCAACCACCTGGTGCGCGAGCTCGCGATCGAGCTGGCGCCGTTGGTTCGCGTGAACGCAGTCGCTCCGGCGACCGTGGTGGAAGGCTCGACCATGTTTCCACGGGAACGCGTGCTGGCCAGCCTTGCCAAGTACTCGATTCCGTTCTCAGGCGACGAATCGACCACCGACCTACGCCAGCGCCTGGCTCGGTTCTACGCGGAACGAACGTTGACGGGGCGGGCGATTCGTCCGTCTGACGTGGCCGAAGCTATCGCGTTTTTGGTGAGTGATCGTTCCAGCCGATCGACCGGGCAAATCATCGCCGTTGACGGAGGGCTTTCCGAAGCCTTTCTTCGCTGATCGGGAGGTTCGATGTCGACCACGTCACACCTCGCGATCGATCTCGGAGCGGAGTCTGGCCGCGCCATCCTGGGAACGATGACCCGTGGTCGGCTCGAGCTGCACGAAGTTCACAGATTTTCGCACCAACCCGTGACGCGATCGACCGGACTTCACTGGGACTTCGATGGCCTCGTCCGCGAGGTAGAGCACGGCATACAGCGCGGTGTCGAGGTGTGCCAACGACGCGGATCGCCGCTGCAGTCGGTAGGCGTCGACACTTGGGGTGTCGACTACGGGCTGATTTCCGAGTCCGGGGCGCTGCTCGGCATGCCTCACGCGTATCGCGATGCTCGCCACCAGGTCGCGTTCGAGTCGCTTCGCGATCGGATCGATTTCGACACCGTGTTCGATCGCACCGGCATCGCTCCCATGAACCTGAACACCTCGGTACAGCTCGTGGCTCAACAGATGGCCGATCCTGATCTCCTCGCCCGCGCCCACCGGTTGTTGTTCATGCCGGACCTGATTCACGGAGTGCTGACGAGGCGATCGAACGAGAGCCCAGTCGAACGGTCGATCGCGTCAACGAGCCAATTGCTCGATCCGCGGACCGCCGATTGGGCGTTCGACGTCGTTGAGTCACTCGGCTTGCCGACGCACCTCTTCGGGCCAATCGAGGGCGAGGCTGCAGACCGCGGTGCGTTGCATGGCGACCTCAGCCGATCGCTCGGAGTCGACGAGACGCTGCGTGTCGTCACCCCGTCTGGTCACGACACCGCGTGTGCGGTCGCCGCCGTGCCGGCCGAGCCGGGGTCGTCGTGGTGTTACCTCTCGAGCGGAACCTGGTCACTGCTCGGTGCCGAGCTGCAGTCGCCCTGTGTGTCGGAGGCGGCGCGAGCAGCGTCGTTTACCAATGAACTCGGGATTCAAGGGTCAGTTCGGTTTCACAAGAATATCGTCGGGCTCTGGCTGCTTCAGGAGTGTCGACGCGAGTGGGCCGGGGGGGGCGCCACGTTCGATTACTCCGAACTCGTGGCAGAGGCCGAGCGGGTGGCTTCGCATCGAATCCTGCTGGACCCGGGACACCCTCCGTTTTCTCAACCCGGTGCCATGATCGAGAAGATCGCTCACTACTGCGAGAGCACTGGGCAGCCGGTTCCTTCCGACCCGGGATCGATCGTACGCGCCTGCCTCGAGAGCCTCGCGCTCGAGTATCGCCGGACGCACGAACAGTTGTCATCGATCCTCGATCGATCGTTCCCGCGCATTCACCTGGTGGGCGGCGGAGCGAAAAACCAACTGCTCGCTCAAATGACAGCGGACGCAACTGGAGCGGAGGTGGTCGTCGGCCCCTACGAGGCAACTGCGATCGGTAATGTCATGACGCAAGCGCTCGCGAGCGGCGTGGTGTCTAGTCGCGAGGAGATACGCGGCGTTGTCGCGCGTTCGTTCGAACCCGTGGTCTTCGAGCCGCGGAATGCTGAATCCTGGGATCGCGCGTACACACGGTACCTCGACCTTGTTGGGAACTGAGTGTGTTGCAGCGCAGTGTGTTGATATCCAGCGCCGTGGAGGCTGAATGACTGGTTCGAAACTTCCGCTCGATGGTCTGATCGAGCTATCCCGGAAGCTCGGCGATCCGACCTTGGGTTACGCGATCCTCGGTGAAGGGAACACGTCGTGTCTGTCCGGCGGAGTAGCGAGCGAACCGTCGCGACTTTGGGTCAAGGCGAGCGGGCGCAAGTTGGCCAACGCGGACCGGTCGGCGTTCGTCGAAGTGAACATGGAGCCGATTCTCGAATTGCTTTCCGAGGGCACGCTGCCTGACAGTGAGATCAGACGTCGATTGATTGCGGCCAAGTGCGACGGCCAAGCCGAGCCGTGTCCGTCGGTCGAGACGTTGATGCACGCGGTGTTCTTGGCCATCGAGGGGATCGAGTTCGTCGGTCACACCCATCCCATTCCTATCAATCAGATCGCGTGTTCAGTCGACTTCATGCACGCCGTGTCGGGTCGGCTGTTTCCCGATGAAATCGTCGTGTGCGGCCCAGCCCCAGTGGTCGTTCCGTACGTCGATCCCGGAATCCCGTTAGCTCACGAGATCCACCGCCAGGTGTATCAGTATCTCGAAACGTGGGGCGAACGTCCGAAGACCGTCTACCTTCAGAACCACGGCTTCGTGGCACTAGGATCGACCGCGCAAGAGGTCGAGAACATCACGGCGATGGCGGTCAAGACCGCCGTCATACTGCAGGGCACAGCCGCGTTCGGTGGCCCCAATTTTCTCGAGCCGGCCCAGGTCGCTCGGATTCATGGTCGACCCGACGAGCACTACCGACAGCGGGTCATCGACAACGATGGCCCGGGGGGCGCCGCCTCGTAGTGTGCTCCGCGCAGTTCTTTGTTTCTTTCGGGAGGTGCCTTGGATCGTTCGCAACTCGAAGAGCTTCAAGCCGTGTATCGCGATGGCTTGCTCCACGACACGCTTCCCTTCTGGCTTCCCGAGTCGATCGACTTCGAACACGGTGGCTTCCTCTTGTGCCGGGGTCGAGATGGGTCGTTGCTCGATACCGACAAAGGCATGTGGCAACACGGCCGATTCACGTGGCTCCTGTCCGAGATGTACTCCACGGTCGAAGCGCGCCCCGAATGGCTCGACGCCGCGGCGCATGGAATCGACTTCATGCGTCGTCACGGGATCGACCGCGACGGACGTATGTTCTTCCAGGTCACCCAAGATGGGCGTCCGCTGCGAAAACGGCGCTACGTTTTCACCGAAGCGTTCGGCGCGATCGCGTTTGCGGCGTACGCCCGGGCCAGCGGTGACGAGAGCGCGAAGGAAACCGCCATCGAGTTGTTCGAGACGTTCGTCCGCTACGGAACGACCGACGGCTTGATCCCGCCGAAGGTGGATGCTGGCACGCGACCGTGCAAGGGGCTCGCATTCCCTATGATCTTGTTGGTCACCGCCCAAATCCTGTCCGACACCATCGGTTACTCGGAGGCAGCGCCGCGGATCGACCAAGCCATCGAAGAGCTCGACGCGTTCGTCCGCCCGGATCTGGGCGCCGTCCTGGAGCAGGTGGCGCCCGACGGAAGTGTGATCGATCATTTCGACGGTCGAACCTTGAACCCCGGACACGCCATCGAGGCCGCGTGGTTCCTCATGGAGCAGGGGCGCCGGCGGTCGCGGTCGGACCTCGTCGAGCGAGGGGTGCAGATGCTCGACTGGATGTGGGCTCGGGGCTGGGACGAGGAGCACGGGGGGCTCCTCTACTTCGTCGACCTGCACGGTGGACCGGTACAGGAGTACTGGCACGACATGAAATTTTGGTGGCCGCACAACGAGGCGATCATCGCGACCTTACTCGCGCACGAACTCACGGGGAACTCCAAGTACGACGATTGGCATCGCCAGGTCCACGACTGGGCGTACGGGCACTTCGCAGATCCGGATTTCGGGGAGTGGTACGGGTACTTGCACCGTGACGGATCGCCGTCCGTGGACCTCAAAGGCAATCTTTGGAAGGGCCCATTTCATCTTCCGAGAATGCAGCTGACCGGGTGGCGCATCTGCGAGCGCTTGCTCACCGCGCTGTAGCTCGGGACGAGGAGCCCCTCCGTCGCCACACGCCTGTGCGCTGCACAGCGGCCCAGCGACCTGTCGGATGGATCGACAGCTTTATCGGCCCCCAACGCCGCATCCGGGTCATCGAATCTCAGGTTTTCGCGCGGGGTTCTACAACCAGTCACGTCGCCTTGTGTAGGAAGATTGAAGCACCGGAGCTGACGAGTCAGCTTCGAGCCGCAACGAGGTGGGACTCGTCGCGCGGCAGCAGGGAGTATCCAAGGAAGAGGGGCCTTGGTGTTGCACGTCATGCGGCAAGTGCCGCGGGTGCGACTGCCCTTCACCGATTTGGAAGGATACGCTGATGCGAACAAACCTGATGCGAACAACAATGCTCTTGCCAACCACCCTGGCCGTCACGCTCACCATGCTCCTAGGTGCGGCAGGCTGGATCCTTGCCTCGGATACAAGCTCCGACGGTGGCACTCGTCGACCGCTCGACCTTCCGGCCAGTGGAGCCGGCTCCAACGAAGACGAAGAAGACGCTCCCGAGAGCATTCAGTTCTACGGTTCCGAGTACGAAGGCGACGCGTTCTTCTGGTGTCTCGACAAGTCGTGCAGCATGGGGTGGTCCGGTGGCGCGCCCATGGCGACCCTCAAACAAGAGATGACCAACGCGGTCAACCAGCTGTCCGCCCGGGCCGAATTCAGCCTGGTCGCGTTCAACACCAGCTACGACGTCTGGTCCGAGTACCCCAAGCGCGCGACCACGGCGAACAAAGCGAGTGCCGTCACGTTCCTCCAGGGAATGATTCCGGACGGAACGACCTGCCTTACGACGGCTGCGGTCAAGACCGTGCAAATCTCGAATCAATCCCAGAAGCGTCGCAAGGCAGTCATCATCGTCGGTGACGGCGTCCCAGAGTGCCCGCCTCCATATACGTCTGCTCAGGGCGAGGCCACACTCAGCAACATTACGGGTGCAAACTACGAGGGAACTCCGATTCACACGATCTTCATCTCTGCGTCCGACATCGGAATCAGCCTCATGCAATCGCTAGCCGCGATGAACGGCGGTACGTTTACTCACGTGCCCTAGAAATACGCTGGAAGCAAAGCTGGCCGAATCGGCCGGGGTAAAGGTAAGACGCCCCGAGGACAATCTCCTCGGGGTGTTCTTTTTTGCCCAACGAGTTTTCGGTCGACACCTTTCCGCACGCCATGTCCATTGCGTGCAATCGCTCATTCGTCAGTGCAATGACCCTCTCTTCCTGGGATCACATCGTTTGCCATCCGCGTCGGGGTCCCGGTCACGCCGCGGCCCGCGGAACGCCCGAGTCAGTTAGCGCACGGGGTCGACGCCACAGTGACGTCCATGGTGTTGAAGACAAGCCCACTTACTCCTGCGCGCGCATTCGGAGTACCCAGCGAGTCGAGGTCCGTCGTTCGTTTCCGAGGTCGACTCGGCGCGAGCGCTGATCATCGATGCGACCGAAAGAGGTATGAAGATGCGATCAACGACAATCCTGGCCGTGATGCTCTTGCTCGGCTGCAGCGTTTCAGCGATAGCAAGTGATGTCAGGCCCGGCGGCGGGCGCCGACCTCTGGACCTGCCGGCGGGTGGGCTTGGGCGCGATAGCGACGACGAGTCGGGTTGCGAATACATCGACGTGTTCGGTTCAACGTACGAAGGCGACGCGTTCTTCTGGTGCTTGGACAAGTCCTGCAGCATGGGCGCCGACGGTGGAGCTCCGCTTGCCGCCCTGAAGCAAGAGATGTCGAAGGCGCTCGACCAATTGTCCAGCCGTGCCGAGTTCAGCATTGTGACCTACAACACAACCTTTGACGTCTTGTTCGACGAACCGCGACGGGCGCGGCTTGGTAACCGGACGCTCGCCAAGTCGTTCGTCAACTCCATGGTGCCGGCGGGAACGACCTGCTTGACCGCGGCGGCCGTCAAGATCGTAGAGATCTCGAACAAGTCCAAGCGACGGAACAAAGCGATCGTGATCATCGGCGACGGCGCGCCCGAGTGTCCGCCGCCGTACACGTCGGCTCAGGGCGAAGCCGCGCTGAATGACATCACGGCAGCCAACTACGAACGAACGCGGATCCATACGATCTTCATCTCGGCGTCGGAGACGGGCGCAACGTTGATGCGCCAGCTCGCCGCGTTGAACGGCGGAACGTTCACGCAGGTCGACTAGCTGGTCGGCGAGACGTTTCGACTCGCGACGGGGTAACAACCTCGCTTCGGGGCCCGAGCGGCCGGTTGATCGAGCTAGCGGATTTTCCAAACGAAAACACCCGGAAGAGGACTAATCCTCTTCCGGGTGTTTTTGGCTCTAGCAACTTGCAGGTCGACGCGAGTCCAACCTACTTATTCTTGTCGCGCCGCTTCGCTTCGGCAGCCAGGCGCACTTCTTCTTCGAAGTCGCCGTTTTTCAATCGGGCAAAGTAGTCGCGACTCGCTCGCATGACGCGCGGGGCAAGTAGGAACGTGCCGATCAGGTTTGGAACCAGCATGAGCCCGAGCATGGCGTCCGAGAAGTTGAGTACCGGGTCGAGCTCCGTGATGTACGCACCGACGAGAATCATCGAGACGTAGACGAGCTTGAACGGGAGGACGACGCGGTCACCGAAAATGTATTGGGTGCACGTTTCGCCGTAGTAGCCCCAACTCACGATGGTCGAAAACGCGAAGAACAATGCTGCGATGGGGAGGAACCACGTTCCGAACCCGGGGATCACCTTGTCGAACGCGTACGCTGTCAGCCCGATCCCCTCTATGTTTCGATAGACGGGATTGCCGGCGGTCAAGTTGCCGCGGAGAGCTCTCTCGGTCTTGTCCTGGTCTTCACCGGTGATCTCGGCGAGGACCACCAACATTCCTCTTTCCTCGCGATCGACCGCGCCGGTGACTTTTAGATCGTCGATCGCGGAGCTCGGGGCGGCGTTCGTCTCCAGCACTCGTGTCCGCGCCGCTTCCGGGACTGTGATGAACACGTTGTCTCCCCGAACGAGCTCCTTTTCATCCTCGTTGGCGATGGGGTTCACTCGGAATTCGAGGTAGCGCTTTCCATCCTTTTTGTCTTCGAAGATCTCGATCGGACCGTCGTTGACGGTGGCGATTTCCGGGCGCACGTGAGACTGCGTGATCAAGATGACGAGCGCCGTCATGGTGCAGATGACGATCGTATCGATGAAGGGACCAACCGCAGCGACCACGCCTTCGCGGATCGGTTCGTTGGTCTTGGCCGCGGAGTGCGCAATCGGTGCCGAGCCGAGGCCGGCCTCGTTGGAGAAGCAGGCGCGCTTCACTCCCAGGATCACCGCTTCTTTGACAATCACCCCGAAGAACGCTCCCTGGACGGCCGTGCCTGAGAACGCGGACTGGAAAATGTCTCCGAACAGTCCGGGGACTTCGCCGAAGTTGCGAAGGATGACGTACAGCGCGCCGAGGCAGTAGACGACACACATGGTCGGGACCAGCTTCGACGCCACGGCACCGATCCGCTTGATACCGCCGAGGATCACCAGGATCGCACATATGAAGAGGACAACGCCGACCCCGAGATGGATCTGCGCCTTGGTGTCGGTCCCGAGCCCTTCCGGGTAGAAGCTCGAGATCGCGGTGGTGAAGATGCCGGCGACTTGGTTGGACTGGAACATGTTCCCGGCCCCGAGGCTTGCGCAGATACCGAGCGCCGCGAAAAGGATGGCCAGCGGCTTCCAGTGTTTACCGAGTCCGATTTCGATGTAGTACATCGGCCCACCGCGGAACGTCCCGCTGGAGTCTTCTTCTCGGTACATGGTGGCCAGCGAACAGGTCATGAACTTGGTGGCCATGCCCAGGAAACCGACGCACCACATCCAGAACACGGCGCCGGCGCCTCCCGTGGCGACAGCGACCGAGACGCCGGAGATGTTTCCCAGCCCGATCGTGGCCGATAGGGCGGTGCACAACGCTTGGAAGTGTGAGATGTTGCCGGTGTCGTCGGGGTTGTCGTACTTTCCGCGGATGACATTGAACCCGTGCGTCAGTGCTCGGAGTTGGATGCCGAACGCCATGAAAGTGAAGACTACGCCGCAGGTCGTGAGGATAACGGCCATCGGGACGCCCCAAACGGCCCCCGAGAAACTCTTCGCGAACGCGCCGAACCACTCCATAGTTGCCCCCTGGTCGCAGCCAGCGCTGCGTTGCTACGGCCGGGTCTCGGTGCGCAGCTGCGCCCTGGGTCCGCCCAAAACCTGTAACTGGTTGATTGGCCGGGAGAAACGAGCCTGCTCCAAGCCTCGAATTGGGGCTCATTCTGTCGGGCTGTTGATTTCGCGACAAGGGCAAGACGCTTCCGAGTTTCCGGGCTGCTTCGATACGTGTTCGCAAAGGGGGGTTTTCCGCTCCCCGCAGCTCGTCTATAATCCTCGACTTTTCGTCGGTTGACGTAAGTTTTTCGCAAGCTGATGTTTACGCCAGTGGGCTCCAGGCCAAGACCCGAGATAACTGCTCAGGCGCACCCGTATCACGGGAGAGCGTCAGCCGAGACGATCCGCCGGTGAATCCGTGTGTGATCGATGGCCAGGACCTCCGACCCGGGGACCTGCCTTGAAAGGTTTCGAAATGTCCGTTTCCAAGATCGGGCTCTTCAGCGTGCTCGCTCTGCTCGCGATCGCCACGCCTTCTCTGTTTCATGCGTCTGCCGCTGCGCAGACAAAGGGCGTCGAAGATCGGAAGTGTCGCCACATCCTTCTCGCCTCGGAGGCGAAGGCGGATCAACTCCTCGCCAAGATCGCCGAGGGGGAAAGCTTCGCCAAGCTCGCGCGTCGTCACAGTTTTGACGTCGTCACCAAGCCGTTGGCGGGCGAACTCGGTTGGATCGGCAACGGTCAGTACGAGATCCCGTTCATGCAAGCCGCGTACACCATCGACAAGGTCAATGGCGTGGTGAAGTGCAAGACCACCCACGGCTGGCACCTGATCCAAATGACCGCAATCAAGAATGCCGGCGGACGCAAGCCGGCGTCGGCGACTGGCAGCGGCAGGGCAGGGGACACGGGCAACAACGGCTCCGCGTCCAAGCCGACTCCCGTCCAACCACGTTCGACCGTGAACAAAGACATCAACATCTCGATCAACTTGGTGCAGACGGCCGTCGGGATTGGCGAAAAGGTCCAGCTCGAGATCACGTTGGTGAACAAGACCAATCGCCCGCAGAACGTGTTCAACCCTGCGCTGTGGCCGTTGGGACTGACCGCTCGATACCAGTTTGGTCGGTTGAACCTTCCGCTGACCTATCCGAACGAGAATGGTGAAACTCCGGAAGGTGGCTTTGTTCGCATCTTGGGCCCTGCCCAATCGCTGACCGAGCGATTCACCCTTCAGGACTACGCCGGTGAGTTGGAGCCGTGGCCGATCATTCGCATGAACTGGCGCGCAAACATCTTCTTCGCCAGCCTGGAGCGACGCTTCCCGACCATTCGCGGTATCGAGAACTACGATCAAACTCGTGAGCAATGGAAGTACTACGCGACGCGCGAAGAGCACCGGTTCAACGTCCTGCCCGAGTACGACCCGGGTCAGCGTTGGTTCGCAATGCTGCACGCGCGCGGCAAGATCTGGGTCGAGCTGAAAGATCCGGGGATCCCCGGCCTGCTCGAGCACTGGATCGATCTGACTCGCCAGGATCTGTACGACCGTCAGCTCTTCTCCTCGCACGCCGAAGGCAGTCACTTCAACGCCGGCGGGGTGCAAGAAGACGGGTCGGGTCAGACCACCGCGACC